>CAMLFF010000064.1 GCA_946479185.1 uncultured Sphingobium sp. | reverse complement strand
TGACCGGCGATGATGGCGAAGACCAGCCCGACCAGCCCGATGAGCGAAGCTTCGCCCACCCGCGCCGGGCGAATCCATTGCGTGTAGGCGCCCATGAACAGGGCTAGCGGCACTGTCGCGGCGACGGTGAACAGGCCCCACGGGCTATCCGCCAGCGCCTTTACGACGATGAGCGCCAGCACCGCTAGGATGATCACCATGATCATGAAGGTGCCGACAAGGGCCACAATGCCCGCGACATGGCCAAGCTCCATGCGCACCAACTCGCCAAAGGAGCGGCCAGCGCGCCGGGTGGAGATGAACAGGATGATGAAATCCTGCACGGCGCCAGCAAACACGACACCAGCGAGAATCCAGAGCGTGCCCGGTAGATAGCCCATCTGCGCCGCCAGCACCGGGCCGACCAGAGGGCCTGCGCCTGCAATGGCCGCGAAATGATGGCCGAAGAGCACGTAGCGATTGGTCGGCACATAATCGAGGCCGTCGGTTTGCCCATGCGCTGGCGTGATCCGCTCTGGATCGATGCCCAGCACCCGCTTGGCGATGAACCGGCTATAGTAGCGATAAGCGATCAGATAGACCGAGACACCCGCCGTCAGCAGCCAGACCGCATTGACCTGCTCGCCCCGGTTGATGGCGACCATCGCCATGGCGATGATGCCGACCGTGCCGATGACGACCCAGGGCCAATGCCCCAATTTACGGCTTATGGTCACTTATCCCCCTGACTCGGCTCATACTTATCGCGCTCAGCCTATTCTCGCCGCGCGCGCAGGCAAAGGCAATAATGTCCGCAGTGGGCGTTTAGAAGGGCTTGGAACAGGTCGAGCCAGCGTTCGCCTGATGTCAGACGAGACCACGCTTGGCGGCCTCAAGGGCTGCCTCCGCTCGCGTGTTAACATCGAGCTTCCGGTAGATCGACTTGATATAACCCGCCGTCGTTTGCGCGCTGATGCCCAGTGACGATGCTGCCTCGGCGACTTTCAGGCCCCGGCCGATCAACCGCAGAACGTCCAGCTCTCGCGGGGTGAGCATCACGGCGCTATCGAGGGCGAAGAAGCTGGCATTTTTCCGGAAATGATCGAGGATTCGCCGTGAGATGCTTGGCGTCATGGGCACTTCACCAAGCTCCATGCCGCGCAAGCGCGCCTCGATTAGGTCGCTTTCCTCATCCTTGAGAAGGTAGCCCGTTGCCCCGGCAGCAAGCGCGGCCAGCACATGCGCGTCATCATCGTAAAGCGTCGTCACCACGATCCGCGCGGCGGGAAGCTTCTGCCGCAATTTGCGGATCAGGTCGACGCCGGAGCCATCGGGCAAGCCGAGATCGACGAGGCAGAGGAATTCCTCGCTCCCTTGCTGCTGCGCCAACCATTCATAGCTGGATCGCAGCGAGTCACAGTCCGCAATGTGAGCGCCGGGATAGACGCGGGCGAGCAGCGCATGAAGCCAGTCTCGCGTTGGCGCGAGGTCTTCCACGATGAGGATTGAGGTCATCGCCATGTCTTTATCATGCTCATGCCCTGCCGAGTGCCCCCTGTTCGGGGGGGCGGACGTCGAGGGGCACGCGCATGGAAAGCTGCGTGCCTTGATCGGCGGTGAGGGTGAAGCTGCCGCCGACTTCTCCAATGCGTTTTCGCATGTTGAACAGGCCGCGCCCCTCTTCATTGCGCGCGGGAATGCCAATGCCATCATCGTTCAGGCGAACATCCAGCATCGGCGCCCCGTCTGACATGATCACCTGAATGAACACCTCGACCTTGCGCGCCTTGGCGTGACGAATCACATTGGTGATGGCTTCGCGCAACGTCGCCTCCACGGCGCGGAAGACGGAGTAGCGAACATAATGATCGGTGCTGATCTGCAGGATTGGCCATGTGAGGGTGAGCCCTGCCGCCTCAAGGCGGTCACCGGCGTCCACCCGGCAGGTCGCGATCATGTCTGACAGATAGCGCCGCCCGCCGCGCAGGCCCGCAAGAAGCTGACGCATCTCCCGAATGGCGCCGCGCACATCGCTATGCGCATCATCCAGCGATCCGCGATGAAGGCTTGTCACCAATCGTCCGCCAACATCATCATGAAGGTCGCGCGCGATCCGCTCCCGCTCTTCATACATGCCGCGATCATAGGCCTGACGGGCTGCATCGGTCTGCAGGCACAGGTGGAAGAGCGCGTTGACCAGTTGCGCATCGCTCTCATGGAACAGGCTCCGGCCCTGATTGGCGGCGTAGAGCCTGAGCGGAGAGCCGAAGGGCGGCGCGCTGATGAGCATCGAAACGCCCGCATTTTCGAGCATGGCGGGGCCGATATGGTCGGACGGGCCAACGGACAGCGGGCGAAACCAGTCTTCCAGCGCCTGCCGCCACCGCTCGAAGCGCTGCGCCTCGGTGGCGCCCAAGGCGATCTCGCCACTTTGCGCTAGGAGGGCCGCCCCATCCCGATTGGAGCGATTGAGGAAGCGCTCCAGCAGCCTTTGTCGCAGGACGATCCACAGAGCAGCGCCGACAACGACGGCGACGGTGGTCGCGGTATCCGGCGCAAGGCTGGTCGCGAGGAGGAGGATCACGTCCACAGCGACGATCAGGAACAAGGAGAGCGCTGACGCGAAAAGCCGCCACGCCCAGCGATCGAGATCGAGCATCCAGCCGCGCGTCACCCCGACTGCAATCGCGACAAATGGGGGCAGCATCAGCAGGAAGGCGAGCGGATCGGCCCATTCAGCCGACGCGCCCAACAAGGGAGGAACGTAGGTGATGAGCAGGAACATGGCCAGGCTGATGACCGTGGCACTGCCCACCAGACGCAGCGCAGCGCGGCCAAGCGGATGGGTGCGGGACTGTCTCCACTGCAAGGCAATCAGCGTCACAATGATCAGGAAGTCAGCGCTGATCAGGACGGACATCGCATCATAATCAAAGCGACCGCTCTGCGCGAGCAGGGCGACAACAAGCGCAATGAGCGAAAGCGCGGCGATGCCAGTCAGTCGGATGCGAGGGGTGAACAGCGGCTGCGGGAACCACGCAAAATATGCGATCAGCGCAGTGCCAAAAATGTGAGCGCTGACCCAGTTCATCGTGACCAGCGTCCGCCACACTGTTCCGCCGACGATCATCTCCCCATTTTCCAGCACGGCAAAGGGCAGTGCTGCCGCGCATAGGGCGATGCCAGCGGCGGCGATCGCGCGCGCGGATGGGTCGTTGGGCCGCAGGACCATGACCCACAAAGCCATGAGCGCGCCGAGGAAGCCCGCCGTCGCAGCCATCCAAAATGGACGGCCGAGTGAGGTCGGCTGGCGTTTTCGCACGAGCTCCACCGCACGCCCGTCGCTGCCGCGCAGCAGGAAGCGCAATTCGCCAGCATCGGCCATGGATGCGAGCATATTCTGGTTGGCAATCGCCTCAGCGGTAATCAGGCGCTCGGTGCGCCGGACAGCATCATCGCTGCCCATCGGCTTGATGCTGTGTCCCGTGTTTGGACTGCTGATCCTGACCACCCGATATGGTGCCAGCGCATCCGGCAAATCCTGCGCTCCCTCGACAAGGAGGGGGCCATCGCTTTGCGATTGAAAGGTCAGTCCGTAGCTCGGCAGGGATCGCGCCAACTGCGCCGTCGCAATCAGCAGGAGGGCCAGCAAGGCCATGCCTATGACGAAGGCGATGGTCGGTCGACCTGTCACAAATGCTTCCCTCTGCCGGTTGAACATGGTCCTCGCGGTCGCGAGACTCGTGCATGGCCGTTACAGCAAGCGCCGGGTTGTTGAACTGCGTATTTAGTCCCTTGATGGGACGAATTCCGGCCTGTGGAGCGCGCGGATTTGATGTGAAGCGCTGGCTCCTGACGAGCTCAAATAGGGCGGGCGCGCCTTATTGCAGCGCCCACCCTCAGGCGCGCTGGATCAGGAGAAAGCGACAACCGGTTTACGACGGTTGCGCAGGGCGCCACCTAAGGCACCAAAGCCGATGAGCATCATCGCCCATGATGCAGGCTCAGGAACCGCTGACGTCGTAGGGGAGCCGCCGATGCCAAATCGAAAATCGAGCGAGGAGAATTTCTGATACTTGAAGCCTGTGCCCGGACCGGCCTCGAACATCTCGCCACCAGCATATGGATTGCTGCGACTGAATTGCGCTGACGGCGTTTCCGCGTCGAGATAGGCGTAATATTTCGTTCCGCCGTTCAGGGTGAGCGAGGGTCCAAAATTGAACGCACTGTTTGCCGCTGTGGCTGAGCCCAAGAAATTGGCACCCTTTCCGAGATCGAAGACGGTGCCGGTCAGCGCCGAGGAATAAAGATAGATATTGCCGATCGCGTAGGGGATGGACGCGCCATAGCCGGTGAAGAAGCTGATCGACACATTATTGAACGCCCCGGCGCCTTCCACGGTGAACGACTGACCGTAATAATAATGGTCGCCCCCAGGCATATCGAAGCCGTTATAGTTTTCCGCGAGCACCGCTGCCTGAGACGGCGTAAAGGCGGTCATGGAAATGAGGGCGGCGAGAGACAGAGAAGCTGCGCGAAACATGGATATCCCCTTGAAAATACTTCCCGGCCCTAGGGTCGGCGAGGGGAGAGCGACAACCCCCTGATCAGGGGGAGGGCGGCGAGAAATTTGCTCGCGCTTTTTCAGAGGTTACGTTGAAAATCTTGAAAGGATGGCAAGGGCGGCGCTGCGTGGAGGCCTGCGTCATAAGAAGCGGATTGAGGCGGTTAGACAGGTTCGGGCTGTGCTATGATATCGAGCCGAAGCTCTTCCACTCATTCAGGCGAGCGTGCGATAAAGTGGCCGGGGAGAGAGGATTTGAACCTCGCTCCCTGCCTCCGCCGCTGGAGAACTGTCTTTGAGAAGCTCAAACCAAGGTGCCAGACCCGCACTCAATTTCGATACGGGTCTGGTTAACCTGAAGGCGGTGCTGGCGAAGAGGCACTTCGGAAAGGCGCAAGTCCCTGACGATTAATCTCATCGTTTCCGAGAAGGAAGCGCCAGCCGCAGGCGCGACTGGGGTTTCGGTCGCTTGGATCAATCCGGTGGTGAGCGACGCGCATTATACGGGGCTAAGCGAATTAGACGAGGTTACACTAGGCGCGTCCGCTCGGGTGCCGTCCCCCGTGGAAGAATGATTGCGCGGGTTGGCGAGCAATCGCGGTTGCCGACGGCACCACGCTATGCGCTGGCTGGCGCAACAGCGGATTGCGCCGCGAACTGGTCGAAGGCCTCGACCGCCTGAGCCGCGTACATCAGGCTCGGCCCTGCGCCCATGTAAAGCGCCATGCCCATCACCTCCATGATTTCGTCGCGCGTCGCGCCATGTTTGACGGCGGCCTGGCTGTGGAAGGCGACGCAGCCATCGCAACGGATCGCGACCGAGATGGCGAGGGCGATCAGTTCCTTGGTCTTGGTATCAAGCGTCCCCGCCTCGGTCGCGGCTCTTGCCATTGCCGAGAAGGCTTTGGTGACCTCCGGGCTGCCCAGCCGCACTTCCTTGATCGCTCCGCTGAGTTGCGCGGCCATTTCTGGCCAATCCTTGTGCATTGTGATGATCCTTTTACGTTCAGAATTGACCCAGCTGGCTGAGCAGCCGGTAAGCAGCGACGATACGATCGGTGCTTGCGCGGGCCGCACCCGCCTCGGCAGCTATGGACTCCCGCTCGGCATCGAGCAGGTCGAGCTGTGGCTTCATGCCGACCCGCACTTCCTGGCGAATGCTGTCGAGCGCTTGCCCCGCAGCGCGGGCCTGATCGTTTGCTGCCTGCTCGACCAACTGTGCCGTGCGCACATCCTGGAATGCCGAGATCACTTGCTCTTCGACCTGGCTTCGCGCGGATCGCATACGCGCATCGGATGCCCGGACGCTGCTATCGGTCTCCGCGACCTTGCCTGAGACGCGGCCGCCGCTGAACAACGCCCAACGGGCGCGGATGCCAACGGTCGCACTGTCGGCGCGATAGCCGGGGAAGAACTGATCGCGCACGCTGGCGCCTTCGGCAAAGGCGCCGACGGTCGGCAGGCGTTCGGCCCGCGCGCCACGCGCCGCTGCCTGTGCAGCACGCAGTGCCGCTGCGGACTGCGCCAGCGCAGGATTGTTGCGAGTGGCCATATCCATCGCCTCATCGAGTGTGGCCGGTAGTGCGGGGTTGAGTGGCAGGGGCTCAAGATCGGCCGGTTCAAGCCCGGTCAAATTGCGAAAGCGCGCCTGGGCCGAGACCTGCATGCCCTGCGCGCGGGCGCTCCCGGCGCGGGCCTCGGCCAGCCGCGCTGCCGCTTGGGAGACATCGGTGCTGGGGCTCTCTCCGGCACGGAATTTGAGCCGCGCCTGGCGCTCGATCTCGGTCGTCTGGGTGAGTAGGCGGCTGTAAAGATCGACCATGCGCGCCGCAGTCAGCACATCGCCATAGGCCTGCGCGACCGCTGTGATGAGTTGGCTGCGCGTGAGGGCTTGCCCGGCCTCGGCGCCAGCGATGCCTGCACGAGCCTGGTCGATCCCGGCGCTGACCCTGCCCCCCGTGAAAAGCGGTTGCTCAAGCGTCATTTGCGCGGCGCGCGGCGTCACGTTGGCGGCGCCAAGGCCAAAGAAGCCGCCCGGATCGAGCCTGCCATAGCCGAGGGTGCCGCTGAGCGTTGCGGTCGGCAACCGGGCTGCCTTGGCCTGTACGAGGCGCGCCTTGGCGGCATCGGCATCCGCGTCTGCGGCGGTGATCTCGGGCGCGTGGGCGATTCCGGCCGCAAGCGCCTCCTCGAGCGTCGTCGCCTGTGCCCCGCCGCTCACCGCCAGCGGGGCGGCAAGCCAAAGCATCAGGCGCCCTATGCGGCGCTTGGCTGTCATTTGAAGGCGTTGCCCGGGCGGATGCCCATCGCTTTGAAGACCATCGCAGCAGGGCAGAAGCCGGTGAAGCCAGCCTGGATCATGTTCAGCCCGGCAAAGGCGCTGAGACCGATCCACCAGGGATGGAGGGGGAAGGACAGGATGATCCCCAAGAGGACGACGGTGCCTGCGAAAATCATGACGGCGCGATCAAGAGTCATTGTGCTTTTCCTTTTCGTGTCGGACGTGGCGGTCACATGCGCAGCTTCTCGATGCCCATGACGTGGAGCGCGAGCTTCTCGTAAAAGGGCTCGCTCTCGCCCTTGCGCACCTTGCGGAGGAAATATTTCTCAAAGCCGATCTTCGCGAGATGGACCCACTTTCCGCTTCCCGACCAATTGACGTTACGCGGCGGAATTTGCGGCTGAGCGACGAAGGCAACACCACCATCGCCAAAATCGGCGAGGCAGACCGCATTCCATGTCGCCTCGGCTGTGGGTTCCTTGCCGTTGAGGATGGCTGCCAGATTGGCGGCAATTGCCGTTACCATGCTTTCTATCATGAAGCCGGTTTTGGGCACGCCGACCGGTACAGGCGTAGGCCCGGTCGGCGGGATCGCGACGCAAACGCCAAGCCCAAAAATCTCCGGAAAGGTCGGATTGCGTTGATGCTTGTCGATCAGGATGAAGCCGCGCGGATTGGTGAGGCCCGCAATGTCGCGGACGGCGGCAACGCCGCGGAAAGCCGGGAGCATCATCGAGAAGGCGAAAGGCAGGTCGTGCGTCTTGGCGATTGCCCCGCCTTCTGCGATTTCCTCGACATGCATCATACCCGCCTCGACATTGGCGACGCGTGCGTTGGTAATCCATTTGATGTGGTGCTCGCGCAAGGTGCTCTCGAGCAGGCCCTTGGTGTCGCCGACGCCATCAAGACCGAGATGGCCAATATAGGGCTCAGCAGTGACGAAGGTCATCGGCACCTTGTCGCGAATCTTGCGGCGGCGAAGCTCCGTGTCGAGGATCAGCGCAAACTCGTAAGCAGGGCCGTAACAGGATGCACCTTGCACCGCGCCGATAACGATAGGACCCGGATTCTCAACGAAGCGATCGAAAGCGTCGGCAGCAGCGGAGGCGTGCGACGTCTGGCAGATCGAGACGGTATGGCCACCATGCGGCCCCAGTCCCTCGATTTCGTCGAATGCCAATTCTGGGCCGGTGGCAATTACAAGATAATCGTAAGTGATGTTGCTGCTATCATTGAGTTCGAGGCGCTTTTCAGTCGCGTGCAGTCGCTTTGCGCCCACTGCAGTAAAGCCGATCCCTTTCTTTGCAAAAATCGGTGGCAGATGAACCTGGATCGCCTCTGGCTCGCGCCAGCGAACTGCCACCCAAGGGTTGGAAGGTATGAACGAATAGGTTTCCGTGTCTGAAACCATCATAATTTCCGCGCGACCTTTGGTGGCGGCTTTTATTTCGTACGCGGCGATGGTGCCGCCCAAACCGGCTCCCAGCACCACAATCTTTGGCTTGTTCATGATGCCACTCCCCTCATTTTCAATATCTCACTTGACGTAATATAAGAATTACATGATATATGCAATATACAAAGTGAAGGTCGGTAAGGAGGCTCATATGTTCGGATTCGGCAAGGCCAAGGCGCACCGCGAAATTGATGCGCGCACTCTCGAGGCGATGTTGGCGGATGGCTCTGCGATCCTTGTCGATGTGCGTGAGCCCGACGAGTTCGCCGCCGAGCATATCAAGGGTGCAGTAAACGCCCCTCTTTCAACTTTTACACCGCGTAATGTTCCGGATGCCGCCGGCAGGACAATCGTGCTCCAATGCGCTGGCGGCAAGCGCTCGGGCCTCGCGCTCGACCGCTGTGCCAGTGCGCAGTCAAGCATCGACACGCATCTCGCTGGCGGCATCGGTGCTTGGAAGGCCGCGGGCCTGCCAGTCGAGCGAGGCTAAAGGCCATGCAACAGGGGAGCCGTGGGCAGTGAAAAAATGGACATGGATGATCACCGGAGCGGCTTTGGCGTTGACCGGCTGTGGCGGTAGCGCGCCAAGTGAAGAAAAGGCTGCGGCCTTGCCCGCTGGCGAACGGCTAACCGTTGCGCTTACCCAGACCAGGGACATGAAGGCTGTCGGCGCAGAAATCACGACGCGCGATCAGGCGCAGGCGCTCGCCCGCATCCCAGGTACATTGGTCAGCCTCTCCGTGCGCGCGGGAGATATGGTGACGAAGGGGCAGCGCATCGGGTCGATCGTGGATTCGCGCCTTGGATATGAGACCAGTGCGGCGGGCGCGCAGGTCGCGGCTGCGCAAGCCGAAGCGGCGCGCGCCCGAGGGGATCTCGCTCGCGTCCAGGATCTCTACAATCACAATGTCTATGCCCAGGCCCGCCTCGACCAGTCGGTGGCGATGGCGCGCGCGGCCGATGCCCAAGTCGCAGCCGCCCGCGCCCAGCAGAATGCGAGTGCGAGCGTCGCGGGTCAGGGCGCGGTCCTTGCTCCGGCTTCAGGCCGCATCTTGCGCGCTGATATTCCCGCTGGCTCGGTGGTGGCGCCGGGCATGGCAATCGCGACGGTTACGGCGGGGCCGCCGGTCCTCCGGCTCGATCTGCCGGAGTCACTGGCAAATGCCGTGCGTGTTGGCGCGCGGGTTGTCGTTAGCCAAGGAGACTTGCCAGACGGGTCGCGCCAAGGGCAGGTGACGCAGGTCTATCCTGCGATTTCCGGCGGCCGGGTGCAGGTCGATGCCACTGTGCCGGGCCTTTCCACCCAATTGGTCGGTCGCCGGGTCGGTGTGATGATCGAAGTCGGTCAGCGCCGGGCGATCGTGGTTCCGCGCCGCTTCATTTCGACCCGTTTTGGCATTGATTATGTCGATGTCGTCACTGCCGATAAGCAGATCAGTGCGGTGGCGGTCCAGACCGCGCCGACCGGCGATCCGGGCAACCTCGAAATCCTGGGCGGCATTGCTGCTGGCGACACCCTCTTCACCGCTGGACCCAGCAAGTGAATCTCGGCCTCTCGGGTCGCCTCACCCGCGCGACCATCACATCGCCGCTTACGCCGCTGTTCCTGCTGGTCGCGATCGCGATCGGCTTGTTGGCATTGTTCACGATTCCCCGCGAGGAGGAGCCGCAGATCAGTGTACCGATGGTCGATATTCAGGTCATGGCGCCGGGCCTTTCGGCGCCGGACGCTGTTCAACTTGTCGGCATTCCGCTCGAGACGATCGTCAAGAGCGTCGACGGCGTCGAGCATGTCTATACCCAGGCCGAAGACGATGGCGTGATGGTGACCGCGCGCTTCCTGGTGGGATCAAACCCCGAGGATGCCGCGACCCGGATCGATGAGAAGCTGCGCGCCAATTGGGATCGCATTCCGGTCGGCATCCCCGACCCCAAGGTCACGGTGCGCGGGATCAATGATGTGCCCGCTATCGTCCTGACGCTCTCGCCGAAACCCGGTGCGGTGGGGCGCTATGATGACCAGACGCTCTATGCGCTTGCCGCCCGGCTGCGGACCGAGATCGCCAAGGTCGACAATGTTGGCCTTACCTTCCTGACCGGGGGGCGGCCCGAAGAGATTCGCATATCGCCCGATCCCGGCAAGCTCAGCCAATATGGCGTATCGCTCGGGAGCGTGATCGATGCGGCGGCGCAGGCCAATCGCAGTTTCCCGGTTGGGAGCGTCCGCGAAGGGGGGCAAGCCGTCGCGGTCACCGCTGGCCAGACGCTGTCCTCTGCGCAAGATGTCGCAACCCTTACCGTGCGTTCGGTGACGGGCGCGCCTGTCTATCTGCGCGATGTTGCGGCGGTCACCCAGGGGCCGCGCGAAGATCAGGCTCGGGCGTGGCGCTGGGCGCTGACGGACGGGCGCTGGTCGAATGCACCTGCTGTCAGCATTGCAATCGCCAAGCGATCGGGCGCCAACGCGGTGGTCGTCTCCGAGGCTGTGCTTACACGCCTTGAGGGCCTCAAGGGCAATCTCATCCCCGATGGCATCGATGTTGCGGTCACCCGCAATTATGGCGCGAGCGCAAACGAGAAGGCCAATGAACTTCTCTATCATCTCGCGCTCGCGACGATCTCGATCGTCATCCTGATCGGTTTCGCGATTGGCTGGCGCGAGGCGGGCGTCACCGCGGTCGTGATCCCGACGACGATCCTGCTCACAATGTTCGCCTCGAACCTCATGGGCTACACGATCAACCGCGTCAGCCTGTTCGCTTTGATCTTCTCGATCGGCATCCTCGTGGATGACGCGATCGTGATGATCGAGAATATTGCTCGCCATTGGGCGATGCCAGACGTGGGCGATCATGGGCGCAGCCGGACGCAGGCAGCGATCGAAGCGGTCGCGGAAGTGGGCAACCCGACTGTGGTTGCGACCCTGACCGTCGTCGCGGCATTGCTGCCGATGCTGTTCGTCTCCGGATTGATGGGGCCGTACATGGCGCCGATCCCGGTTAACGCGTCGGCCGCAATGATCTTTTCCTTCTTCGTCGCGGTGGTGATCGCGCCATGGCTGATGATCCGCTTCGCACGGAAAACGCTGACCCATGACGGCAGCCATCATGACGAGAGCGGCGGCAAGCTTGGTCGCCTCTACGCGCGGGTCGCCCACCGGATCATTGATGATCGCAAATCGGCACGCAATTTCCTGATCGCGGTCGGCGTTGCTACGCTGATCGCCTGCTCGATGTTCTATTTCAAGGCTGTGACGGTCAAGCTGCTGCCATTCGACAACAAGTCCGAGGTGCAGATCGTGGTCGATATGCCCGAGGGCACCAGCCTTGAGAGCACGGGTCGGGTTCTTGAGGACGTCACCCGTTTGACCCGCGCGTTGCCAGAGGCGACCGCAATGGAAGCCTATCTCGGCACGTCTGCACCCTTCAACTTCAACGGACTTGTGCGCCACTATTTCCTGCGCAGTCGCCCCGAAATGGGCGATGTCATGGTGACCCTGCTGCCCAAGGAGGAAAGGGACCGCTCGAGTCACGAAATCGCGCTCGACTTGCGCCAGAAGCTCAGGGCACTGAAGCTGCCGGATGGCGCCTCCATCAAGGTTGTCGAAACGCCACCGGGGCCGCCAGTGCTGGCC
>CAMLFF010000063.1 GCA_946479185.1 uncultured Sphingobium sp. | reverse complement strand
GAGGGTGACAATGGAGTATCGCTATCTGGGGCGCAGCGCGCTGAAGGTCTCCCCTTTGTGCCTCGGCGCGATGATGTTCGGTGGGGCGACCGACGAGCCGACCTCTGCGCGGATCATCGACAAAGCCCGCGAGCAGGGCGTCAATTTCATCGATACGGCAGATGCCTATAATGGCGGCAAGTCGGAGGAGATTGTCGGGCGATCGATCCGCACGCATCGCGATCATTGGGTGTTGGCGACCAAATTCGGGCAGCCCTTTGGCTCTGGACCAAATCAGAGCGGCCAGTCGCGCAAATGGATCGTGCAGGATGTCGAGGCGAGCCTCAAGCGGCTTGGCACCGATTATATCGACCTCATCTACTTCCATAAGGCGGATGTGAACGCGCCTTTCGAGGAAGGGCTGCGCGCCATTCAGGACCTCATCGCGCAGGGCAAGCTGCGCTATTATGGCGTCTCCAACTTCAAGGGCTGGCGGATTGCGGAAGTCTGCCGCGCGGCTGACGCCATCGGCATGGACCGGCCCGTCGCCAGCCAGCCGCTCTACAATATGGTCGATCGGTTGAGCGAGGTGGAGCAATTGCCCGCCGCTGGCCATTATGGGCTGGGCGTGGTGCCCTATAGCCCGCTCGCGCGCGGCGTGCTCAGCGGTAAATATGCGAGCAACACGCCCCCGCCGGAGAACAGCCGTATCGCACGTGGCGATCCGCGCATGAAGCAGACGGAATGGCGGCCTGAATCCGTCGAGATTGCGGAGGCCGTGAATGCCCATGCCGCAGCGCTGGGCATCAGCACGGTCAGCTTCGCGCTGGCCTGGGTGCTGCGCAATCGCTTTGTGAGCTCG
The DNA here is from genome assembly GCA_946479185.1 of uncultured Sphingobium sp. The sequence continues at coordinate 11,120 of CAMLFF010000063.1, read as the reverse complement.
GCCATTTGCGGGCCGCGCACAGAGGCACAGTGGGATAGTTATCTTGATGCGCTCGGCGTGACATTGAGCGCAGACGACGAGGCATTTGCGGACGGCCTTGTGCATCCGGGGCACGCCTCGACGCCGGGCTATACGGACCCTGCCTATCCGATTGAGGGCCGTCAATTGCGCGGCTGATTGGCATGAGCGAGAGCCTCTACAACCCACCGCCCGGCGAGCTGGAAGCGCTGCACGCGCAGCTTTATGCAGGCGCGATCGTGCGGTTCAGCGGTCTGGGCGCCATGCGCGATCTGGTCGCTCATGCGCGCGGGTTCGTCGAGGCACGGCTGGCGCCGCACGATCCGGTGCATATCCATGAGGCGCTGGATCGGGAGGCCCTGGCGCTTGCCCTTGCCGAGGTGCAGCGCGCCTTCTCACGGGACAGCGAGGCCAAGCGGCTCTGGCGCGCGCTGTTCGAAGAGGTGGGGTTCGATCCTGACGATACGGCGCGCGACCGCCTTTTCCTGCGCTTCCAGCCGCCCGTCCCGCCCGAGGGCGGCCCGCACCGGGCGCGCAGCACCGGGACTGTCGGCTTCCATCGCGATAGCTGGGGCACCAATCTCTATGCGCAGGTCAATTGGTGGGCGCCGGTCTATCCGATCACGCATGAGCGGACTTTCGCATTCCTGCCGGACTTGTTCGACCAGCCGATCCCCAATGATAGCGAGAGCTTTGATCTTGCCGAGGTGATGGGGCGGGGGCGGCTGGCTGGTCCTGCGGCAGATCGCGGACGGATGGCGCCCGCACCGCTGCCGGGGATCGACCTTGGGGCAGGGCAAGCCGTCGTCATCGATCCGGGCGAGGTGATCGCCTTCTCGGCGCAACATGCCCATGTGGGCGTACCGAACCATAGCAGCTTCACCCGCATTTCGCTCGAAACCCGCACATTGCGGCTGGGCGACCTTGTGGCTGGGCGGGGCGCTCGCAATGTCGATGGCAAGGCGAAGTGGATCGCGCCCGGCATGTTTCGTCGCCTGTCCGATGGCGCGCTGCTGACGGATGCCATGCAGCTTGCACCCCTCGCGCCTTTTCGCCACGGATTGGATTGAGGCTGAGCGCGCGACGGCGCCATGATGGTTGAACATTGAAGATAGGGCAAAAATGTCACAGCGCACCTCGAAGTGCCGCTGGCGCTTGCCTGAGCTTGGTAATCATTTGACCATTAATTGCTATCTAGCTACCTTTTGTTGATCGCTGCACCCCTGAGGGGTGGCGGCAACCTAATATTGGCGTGCCGACTATTCGTGCTCCTCCGGGGCGCGAATTTTTCACGTTATCGATGCTGGATGAACAGCGTCGGATCAATTGGACCTGGGAGAGGAATGACCATGCTTCTTAATCGACGGATCGCGCCCGCTAAGGCTGGGCTCAGCCTTGCCGCGCTCGCCGCCGCACTGACCTTCGGTGCCCCGGCTTTCGCGCAAGTCACCGATGAAAGCGCAGCAGAGCAAGCGCCGCTTGACGAGCAGGCAATCGTCGTCACCGGATCGCGCATCGCGCGCTCGGGCTTCGATCAGCCTACGCCCGTGACCGTATTTGGCGCCGAGCAGGCGCAAGCGCTCGGCGTGACCAACATCGCAGACGGCCTGAACCAGCTCCCCAGCTTCCGCGCCTCATCCTCGCCAAGCAATGTCGGCTCGGGTGGCGGCAATGTCGGCGCGCGTGTTCTCGATCTTCGCGCGCTTGGCCCCAAGCGTACGCTTGTGCTGGTCGATGGCCGCCGCTTCGTGCCGAGCACGGGTGAAGGCACGGTCGATATCAACCTCATCCCATCAGGTCTCGTGCAGCGCACGGAAGTCGTGACCGGTGGCGCTTCCGCAGTTTATGGTTCGGATGCTGTTGCAGGTGTCGTCAACTTCATCCTCGACCGTAAATTCACGGGCCTCAAGGCCGAGATCCAGTCCGGCTTCTCGCAGCGTGGCGATGATGTTAATTGGTTCGCGAGCGTGACTGGCGGCTTCAAGGTCGGTGATCGCGGCAACTTCGTCGTCTCGGCAGAATATGAAGATAATAGCGGCCTTGGCGGCTGCTATGAGGCGCGTAGCTGGTGCTCGCAGGAGCCTTCGATTGTCGGCAATACACCGGCGGGCGCTGGCGGCTTCCCCTCCAGCATCATCACATCGGATGTCCATGTTTCGACCATGTCGCCGACCGGCCTCATCAACCGTTCGCTGGATGCCAATGGGCGCGCCATCGGGACAGTGGCGGCAGATCCACTGCGCGGCACCACCTTCACCGCAGATGGTACACCAAGGCGCTTCAACTACGGCCAGTTCGCCGGGCCATTGTTCATGGTCGGCGGGGAAGGACACGGCAAAAACCCGTTCCTCTCCAGCCTCCTGCTCAAAGTTCCGGTCGAGCGTCACACCGTATATGGCAGCTTCAATTATGAGCTGACCGACGATGTGAATGCCTATGTCGATGCCTCATGGGGCCGCGTTTCGGGCCGCACGCAGTCCTCGACATTCCGTGATTTCAACGGGTCGATCATCGGCAATATCAAGGTCGACAATCCATATATCCCCGCCTCCGTGCGCCAGACGATGGTGAACAACGGCATCGCGCAGCTCCAGCTTGGTCGCTCCGGCTTCGATCTCGGCAGCCCGGTTGGTATCTCGACGACCGAGACGTTCCGCATCGTTACCGGCCTTGATGGTCGGCTTGGCAATGGCTGGCGCTGGGATGTCTACTATCAGTATGGCAAGACCAATTTCCGCCAGGATACCTATAACGTTCCCATCAACGCACGGATGAAAAACGCCGTCGATGCCGTCTCAAGCGGCGGCAACATCGTCTGCCGTATCAATGCCGATGCGAGCACGGCCAATGATGATCCAAGCTGCGCCCCGCTCAACCTGTTTGGCGAGGGCCAGTTCAGCGCGGCTGCCCGCAATTATGTGATTGGCGCTGGCTTCCAGACGACCGAGAACAAGCAGCATGTCGTCGCGGCAAACCTGAGCGGTGATCTGTTCAGCATCACGAGCCGCCCGGTCGGCTTCTCCGTCGGCGCTGAGTATCGCAAGAATACGATCGTCGGTGCGACAGATCCGATCTCGCAGAATCTGGGTTTCTGGGTGCTCAACGGTCAGGCCGTTTCCGGTCAGCAGAGCGTGCGGGAAGGCTATGGCGAGCTCGTCGTGCCTTTGCTGAACGACACGTTCGTGAAGAGCCTCGAGCTCAACGGCGCGGTTCGCTACACCGATTATAGCGACAGTGGCGGCGTGACGACCTGGAAGGCCGGTGCGACCTTCGAGCCGATCTCCGGCATCCGTTTCCGTGTGACCCAGTCGCGCGACATTCGCGCACCCAACCTCACCGAATTGCGTGGCCCGCAGCAGAGAACCACCATCGGTCTTACCGATCCTGAGACCGGCCTGCAGACCAACCCGGTCGTGATCCGCGGTTCCAATGCGGATCTGCTTCCAGAGAAGGCGGATAGCTTCACGGCTGGCGTGGTTCTCTCGCCTGGCGGCGGCGGCGCCTTCTCGCGGATGCGCCTCTCGGTGGATTATTATGATATCCGCGTGAAGGAAGCGATTGATCAGCTCGGCGCGGCTACCATCGCACAGCGCTGCTTCGATGGCGCGACCGAGCTTTGCGGGCTGGTCATCCGCGATGCCAATCGTAACATCCTGCAGGTCAATGACGTGCTGATCAACGCCAACTCGGTGAAGACGCGCGGCGTTGATGTCGAGTTCGCTTATCGCCAGCCGCTCGGCAGCATGGGTGATCTCAACCTGCGCCTGCTCAGCACCATCTATCTCGATCTCATCACCGTCGATAGCGCTGGTGCAACGGAGCGTGCCGGCCAGACCGGATCGCGCTCGGGCACATTGCTGGGCGTGCCGAACTACACGATCGATGGCACGATCGGCTGGAGCAACGGGCCGTTCACGATTACGTCGCAGAACCGCTACATTCCGGCGGGTGGCTTCAACGTGGCCTTCATCGGCCCGGATGATCCACGCTACAGCATCACGGACTCGCGCAGTGTGAATAACAACCGCGTGCCGGGCCGCTACTATATGAACCTCGCGGCATCCTACACGATCACCCTGCGCGGGAGCCAGGAACTGGAGCTGTTTGCGGCGGTCAACAATGTGTTCGATAATAGCCCGCCGCCGCTGCCAAGCTTCAACCTTGGCACGAACCAGGTGCTGTTCGACCCGATCGGCCGTGCGTTCAAGCTTGGTGCCCGCGTCCGGCTTTGATGATCAACGGGTGCCTGCCTCGGCTTGGGGCAGGCACCTGACATATTCGGTTATGTGAGGAGCGACCAATGATCGAGCTCGACAAGACTTATGCGGGCGGATGCCTGTGCGGCGATATCCGCTATGAGCTTGATGGGCCGAGCCTGTTCGAGATGCAGTGCTGCTGCGTCGATTGCCAGAAGGCGACGGGTACGGGGCACACCACGATCATCGGCGTTCACAAGAGCCAGCTCCACGTCACCGGCGCAGTGACGACCTATACAAATGAGGGCGAAAGCGGCGGCTTTGTGACGCGGCATTTCTGCGGGCGGTGCGGCGGCAGGCTCTATACGTCCGGCAAGGGGCCGGGCGAGATGATCATGATCCAGGCGGGATCGCTCGATGACCCCAATGTCGTGGAGCCACAGCGCGTCATTTATCTCAAGCAGGCCGTGAAATGGGACCATTTCGATCCTGCCATCCCGCATCATGAGATGTACGGCGAATATAATGAAGAAACGCTCGCCGCGCGTGCCGGTGAGGTGGAGAAGTTGCGCTACAAGGGGCGGCCAAAAACCTGAGCTTTAGCAGCGCGACGCTTCGGCCCGATTTTTCGGCCTAAGATACTGACTGGTCAAGCAAAAGCGCGCCGCGGGTTCGCGTCTGTCCGAGAGGCGGCGGTCTGCGATTTATGCACAGACATAATTCGTAACAAAGCGGTGCGGATCGCGAAACAATGAAACGCCATTTGGCCTCCAAGACTGTCTTTAGGAGGTACTTTTGGTCGCTCGTTTTCTAATTTCCGCATCTATTGCTCTGTCGCCCGCCGCCGCATTGGCCCAGAGTGTGGCCGATACGCACAAGCCTGTGTTCGTGCCTGGCAAAACGATCCATGCTTACAAGCCGATCAAGCAAAGCCGTTCAGCGCCTGCAAAATGTCATCCCGATTCAAGCAAGGCGGTTGCTTGTGAAGCGATGCGCCAGCACGCGCGGGTGACGCAATCCGAGCAAGGCCGGGAGGCTGATGCGATCGAGCTCAGCGATCGCTGATCCATGGCCGCAAAGCCTGTCATCCATATGATTGCAGGCGGGATCGCGCTGGCTTGCCTTGCGGGTTGTGCAACGCAAGACCAGCGCGCGCTCCCACGCAAGCTCGCGGCGATGACGCCAGCACAGGTGAGCGCGGGCGCCCGCATTATGGACGATCCGCAGGCGCGCCATGTCGTCATATCGACGCAGGGCGCGTTCCGCAGCGGTCGACCGATTGCGGGCGGGCTGCAGGCGCAGACCTATCTCAGCGCCACGGTCGAGCGCCGCACCGGTGCAACGCAAATCAAGCTCTGGCAAAAGACGCTCTACAAGGGCGCGAGGCGAGAGTTGCAGCAGGTCAGCTATCGATCGAACGATCGCCTTGTATCGCGTGATCTGGCGGTCGCGGTCCACGAACCCGACGACTGTCCCGGCGTGGACAGGGTCGGCTCATGCGTGCTCGCCAAGACAGCGGCCTTTGAATTGAGCGAAGGCCTCGTCCGTGAGATCGCCAGCCTCTATCAGCCCGGTTCGCGCGAAGCTTGGGGCTTCCGCTTCAAGGACCGGCATGGCAGGGACGTGATCGGCGGGATCGCGCCCGCAGAGGCGTCGGGCTTGCTGGACGCGCTCGAACAATGGCGCGCAGAGCGCGGCCTGCCAGCGTCATTTTCCTGAGAGATGCCGCGCGGGAGCGGAGCCCGGTCATAGCACCATCCGGCGTATCCCTATCGCTGCTGGCAGTTTCTGCATTGGCAATTGCGGTTTAGCGCCTATTTGAACACGACTTCGCAGAGATCATCAGACGAGTATGACTGCCCAAACCATCATTCTGCTGGAGGACGACCCCGGCCTTCGGACCCTCATTGCGCGCCTGCTCCAGGAAAACGGCTTTGCCGTACGGACAGCCGCGACCGGGCCTGAAATGTGGATTGCGCTGGAAAACGGGCCTGCTGCGGACCTCATCATTCTGGACATCATGCTGCCGGGCACGAACGGGCTCGACCTGTGCAGGCAGATCAGGCGGACCAGCGACATCCCCATCATCTTCATCAGCGCGAAGGGAAGCGATGAGGACCGGATATTGGGGCTTGAGCTCGGCGCGGACGATTTCCTCCCCAAGCCTTTCAAGCCACGCGAGCTGATCGCGCGCACACGGGCGATTCTGCGCCGTGGGCCCATGATGGATCGGCAGACGCCCGATGCGCGCAGTCAGGCCCAATTCAATGGCTGGACAGTGTTTTTCGCGCGTCGAGAATTGCGGTCGCCATCGGGCGCGATGGTCGATCTGACGGGGGCGGAGTTTGATCTGCTCGGCACCTTCATTTCACAGCCGCAGCGGGTCATTGGCCGTGAGCGACTGATTGAGCTGTCTCGCACGCGGCTGAGCAACAGTTCAGACCGCAGCATCGACGTGCTGGTCAGCCGGTTGCGTCGGAAGTTGACGGCGGAAGGCGAAGATCCACCCATTATGACCGTGCGCGGGATAGGTTATATGTTCAACGCGACCGTTTCGCTGACTTGATGCGGCTGCCGTCAGTCGGCTTGCTCGGCAGGATCATCTTCATTCTTGCCTTCCTGCTCTGCATGGAATTCGTCGTCAATACGCTGCTGTTTGAACAGGTTAGCAGATTCGTTCTGCGCGACGACAGGGCGCAGCGAACGGCGGAAAACCTGGTTGTCGCGCATCGGCTCATGGATCGCACGCCAGCCGCTGGCCGCCCTGAGCTCGCGCGGGAATTGAGCAATTCGCGCCTCACGCTGAACTGGCGCCGCGGCATCGATACGCATCCGACGAATTTTCGTCTCAAAGAGCTTGGGGTGAAGATGCTCGCCTTCGAGCCCTATCTGTCACAGAAAAACCTGCGCCTTCACCTCATGCCGCTGCATCAGGGCGGGGATATTGGTGGCAGCCTGGAACTGAGCGATCATTCGACTCTGGTTTTTCGCACGAAGCGACAGGAGGCGGTGTGGCCGCTGACCCTTGGTCGCATCGCAACTTTGGCATTACCCATGCTCGCGCTTGCGCTCGTCGGCGGCATCATGATCCGCTCGACGCTCCGCCCCCTGCGTGTGCTCATGAAAGCGACGAACAAGGTGGGCGAGCAGGAGCCGCGCGCGCTGCAGGAGCATGGCCCGAGCGAAGTGCGGGCCTTCATCCGCGATTTCAATGCAATGCAACTGCGCATCCACCGCCTTGTTGCCTCCCGCACGCAGGCGCTGGCGGCGATTGGTCATGATCTGCGCACGCCGCTGGCCCGGATGGAGTTGCGCTTGCATGGCGCTAATCTGGAGGAGGAAGAGCGCCAGGCCATATTGGGTGATGTGGGCGAGATGGACGATCTGCTCCGCTCGCTGCAAGTCTATCTCTCTGGCGATAGCGAGCGCGTGCTGCCCGAGAAGGTCGATCTCGCGGCCATGGCGCTGACCATCATCGAGGGCGCGCGCGATACCGGGAAGGATGCCCATTATGAGGGGCCATCGCGCCTCGAGATTTTGGTGCGGCCCGTGTCGATCCGTCGCGCCATCTCCAATCTGGTGGAGAATGCCGTGCAATATGGCAGTACGGCCCGGCTGACCATCCGGCAGGACGAGGATGCGACGCGCGTCATCGTGGAGGATGACGGCCCGGGCATCGACCCCGATCAGCTGGATGCGGTGCTTCAGCCATTCGTGCGACTGGATCAGGGGCGTGCGCGCAGTACGCGGGGCATGGGGCTAGGCCTGCCGATTGTGGACAATGCGATGCGTCAGGAAGGCGGCCAGCTGATTCTCGAAAACCCTCCCGAGGGTGGCCTGCGCGCCACGCTCCGTCTGCCGCATCCCAAACACTGACCGGCCACAGCAACATTTTCTTACATCATTGTGCGGTTGCAGCAAAATTGACTGCTTAACTTCTCTGGCCTGCGAGCAATGCCCTCGCCTTGACGGAGATTTAGCTCATGAACGAATTGATCGGCCGCGTTTTCAGCTTCGAGAAAAGCGTGTTTCCCAACAGCAGCGACCTTTATAACAAGCTGGCCAATGATGGTCAGAGCCCCAAGGCTCTCATGATCTCCTGCGCGGATTCGCGCATTGTGCCTGAATTGATTATGCAGGCAGAGCCGGGCGACCTGTTCGTCTGCCGCAATGCCGGCAACATCGTTCCGCCCTATGCCACGCAAAATGGCGGCGTCTCCTCCACGGTCGAATATGCCGTCATGGTCCTCGGCGTGCGAGACATCATCGTGTGCGGACATAGCGATTGCGGCGCGATGAAGGCGCTGAGCAAGCCTGAAACTCTTGCAGGGATGCCCAATGTCGCGGCGTGGCTGCGTCACGGCACTGCAGCGCAGCATGTTGTCGACACCTGCTATCCCGAGCTGGACGATCGCGACCGGGTCCATGCCATCAGCCTTGAAAATGTTGTGGCCCAGCTCGCGCATCTGCGCACGCACCCCTCCGTTGCGGCAGCAATCGCACGCGGCGAGATGGCGCTGCATGGCTGGTTCGTGGACATTCATGCCGGACAGATCCTCGGCGTTGACGGAGCGACTGGCCGCTTCACGCCGCTGCGCGAGGGTGAGCCTCTCCCCGTCGCTGTTGCATCCGGGCCGCGTATGGCGACCGAATTCCTGAGCTCGGTCGCAGCTGAAGTGGTGGCGGCCGAATGATTGGCGCTCTAAAATCGATAGGCGTCGGCAAATCAGACGCGGACGGCGGCCACTGGGTGCGGGATTTTACCGCATCCATCGTCGTTTTCCTCGTGGCAATGCCGCTCTGCATGGGCATCGCCATTGCCTCGGGTGTTCCGCCTGAGAAAGGTTTGATCACCGGGATCATCGGCGGTCTGGTCGTGGGGTTTTTGGCAGGCTCGCCGCTTCAGGTGAGTGGTCCTGCGGCGGGCCTTGCGGTCATCGTCTTTGAGTTTGTGCGCGAACATGGCCTCGCCGCGCTCGCGCCCGTGCTCGTTCTCGCAGGCATCCTGCAATTTGCAGCCGGAACGGCGAAGATGGGCGGCTTCTTCCGGTCCATCTCGCCAGCCGTGGTACATGGCATGCTGGCTGGTATTGGCGCGCTGATCGTCATCGGCCAGTTTCACATTCTCTTTGACGACCGGCCTTTGCCGAGCGGACTTGAGAATATTGCAGCCATGCCCGGCAAGCTGCTCGGAATCTCGTTCAGTAATGTGGCGGCAGCCGAATATGCGCTGTTCATCGGCATCGTCACCATTGGCGTGATGCTGGCTTGGGAGAAGCTCCGTCCAGCCAGTATGAAGCTGGTTCCGGGCGCGTTGCTCGGCGTGATGGTTGCGACGCTCATCGCCTGGTTCTTCCAGTTCGATATATCGCGGGTCGATGTTCCGGCCTCCATTACCGCTGCGGTCGAGACACCGGGTGCTGGCTTCCTTGCACCGCTGGCGCAGCCGGCCATCCTTATCACGGCTGTCGCCATCGCCTTCATTGCGAGTGCTGAAACCCTGCTCTCCGCAGCAGCAGTCGACCGGATGCATGATGGCGTGCGGACGGAGTATAACAAGGAACTGCGCGCTCAGGGCGTCGGCAATCTGCTTTGCGGCCTTGCCGGTGCCTTGCCGATGACGGGCGTCATCGTGCGAAGCTCCGCTAACGTGCAGGCTGGCGGCAAGACCCGTTGGTCAACCATCATGCATGGCGCGTGGATTCTCGGATTCGTCGCATTGCTTCCGGCTTTGCTTCGCGAGATCCCGATGGCGGCGCTGGGCGGCATTCTCGTCGTCACCGGTTGGCGGCTGATCAGCCTCAGCCATGTGCGGCATCTGTTCGCCAATTATGGCATGCTGCCCGCAGCGATCTGGGCGGTTACCTTCATCCTCGTCATCACAACTGATCTGTTGACTGGCGTGCTTGTGGGGCTTGCTTTGTCGGCAGTGGAACTGTTCCAGCATCGCCGGAGCCTGCGGCTGAAGGTGGATGAGGAAGAAGCGGATGGCGCGCGCCGCGTCAGCCTTGAAGGCTCGGCAACCTTTGTCAGCCTGACCCGGCTCACGCATATCCTGGAGCGTATTCCAGCGGCAGCGATCGTCCATCTCGATCTGCACCGGCTGCGCGGTATCGATCACACCAGTGCCGAGATGATGCGCGAATGGGTCGTGCGGAGGAAAGTGACCGGTCAGCCGGTCGTGCTGGCTGGTCCAGACGATGTGATCGCGCGACTGGCCCCCGCGCATTGAGCCCCCTTGAGGCGTATCCCCTTACGCCTCAGCCGGGCCGGGACAGCTTGCTGTTCCGGCCCGGTCACTATTTAAGAGAGATTTTGTGGCTCGGTTTCTCGACCGAGCGGCGGCTTGGTCGGCGCTCAACGCCCCTAATCTCAATCATCCATCCCGAAGTGATCAGCCAGCTGCTCGCTGGTGAAGCCATAGCTGGGGGCGTTGGGGTCGTTGAGCATATCCTTGTTCCATGTGTCGAACGCCGCCTTTAGTTCCGCGAAAAGCGCGGGTTGGCGGTGCTTGAGATTGGCGCGTTCCAGTGGGTCGGCGACGACATCGAACAGGAATTCGTGACCGGCGATTGAGAGATATTTCATCCGGCCGCGCCTGACCGCTTTCTGATCATGATTTTTGAACCGCCAGTAGAGCGTGCGGTCTGCATGGGTTTGCCCAGCCAGGATGGGGCTCACATCGATGCCGTCACTCGTGGCGGGGTTTGCGCCAGCGGCTTGCAGGAAAGTCGGTAGCCAGTCCATCGTCATCACCGGCACATCGCTGGTGCTGCCGGGCTTCGTCACGCCGGGCCAGCGGATGATCGCGGGGATGCGCAGGCCGCCTTCCAGCAGTTCGGTCTTCTTGCCGGTGAAGGGCCAGGTGTTGGAGAAGCGCTCACCGCCATTGTCGCTGGTGAAGAC
>CAMLFF010000062.1 GCA_946479185.1 uncultured Sphingobium sp. | reverse complement strand
AAACGCCGGGATATAGCCGTCGCACGGTCGCGCTTGGGGAGTCCGCCGCGAGCAGTGCGCCGCTCATCTTCTATCGCTCCAATTCATCCTTCCACGGCGTCGAGACCAAGTCGGTCGTGCGCGCGTCCGATACCTATTTGGATGCAGCGGCACGGCAGACGGCCAATGGTCGTGGCATGGCAGAGCAGCACACGCGCTGGATGAACGACATCCAGACCGCGCTCAATGATACGTCGCTTGGCGTCGGCCAGCGCATGAGCGGCATGTTCGCCTCTGTCGAGCGTCTGGCGTCCAACCCCACCGATACGACATTGCGCTCGGATGTACTCTTTGCGTTCGAGCAGGTGAACACGGCGTTCCAGCAAAGTCGGGGCGATCTCACCACGATCCGCACGGCGATCGGCTCGGGCGTGAAAAATGATGTCGTCGCTCTGAATGACGCCATGCAGCAGCTAGCCAATGCCAATGACGGCCTGCGCCGCGTGGCGGAGGGCACGGCGGCGCATGCGAGCCTGCTGGATTCTCGCGATCTGGCGTTGCACGAGGTTGTTTCGCGCCTCGATGTGACGGTTACATTCGGCGCCAACGGCGCTGCGAGCGTGGATTATGGCGGCCAAACGCTGGTCGAGCATAATAGCGCCAAGACGATCACCGTTACGCAAGCTGCCGATGGAATTCTGACATTCGGCGTTGCGGGCGGCAGCGTGATGCCAACGCCGCAGGGCGGATCGCTTGGTGGATTTGCGGCCAGCGCTGTAGTCGTAAAAGACCGGATCGACGCACTCGACACGTTGGCGACGCGCTATGTGCAGGAAATCAATGATTGGCACACGCAGGGCTTTTCCACGCCCGGCGTTGCTGGCACGCCGATGCTGACGATGGGCGCGAACGCTGGCGAGATATCGGTGGCGGTGACCAACCCCGCGCTCGTCGCGGGCTATTCTTCCACTGGGGTGCTGAACGGCAATTTCCTGAAAATCAGCGATTTGCGCGGCAATGATTCGATCGAGAATGACTGGACCGGCGTGATTGCAGAGCATGGCAGCGTGACCAGCGCGGCCAAGCTCCAGCTGACAGCTGCAACCAATCGCGATCTTATGGCGCAGCAGGCCCGCGCGGAAGTGGTCGGCGTCAATCTTGATCGGGAAGCGGCGGACCTGATGCGCTTGCAGCAGGCCTATCAGGCTTCGGCGCGCGTCATCCAGGTTTCCCGCGAACTTATGAACAGCATCTTCGCGATCTTCTGATTGCGCATGAGGATTTAGAACATGGTTTTCATCACGACCCAGTCTCTCAATGCCGAGATCCAGCGCCAGCAGCGGCTCGCGCAGGAGATTGCGACCGAGCAAACCAAGATTTCGTCAACCCATAAGATCAGCCAGGCGTCGGATAATCCGCATGATTGGGTGCAGATTTCCCAGATTGGTCGTCAGCAATCCGTCGCCGTGGCGTGGAAAGACAATCTCACTTACGCTGATTCGCGGGCCTCAAAAGCGACGTCCAATCTCGATGAAATCAATAATCTCATGAGCCGTGTGACCGAGCTGATCATCTCATCGACATCCACGGCGAACGGATCGCCAGCGCGTGAGGCTTTTGCGCTGGAGCTGGAGGGCATTCGCACGTCCATCAATGATCTCATCAATCAGACCGATTATCAGGGTTCGCCCGTGTTCGATACGCCGGACGCCATCAAAATCCCGCTCGGCGCGGGGCTGACGGCAGAAGCGGCGCCTACCCGCTCGGCAATCATGGACAACGCGGTCGGCACGCGCTCAATCGATGATGTGCTGGCAGATACGATCGCGGCGGTGCGCACCGGCACCGATGCGGATCGCACGGCAGCCCTGAGCGATGCGCGCACAGCGCTCGACCATGTGATCGTCAACCAGTCGTTGCAGGGCGTGCGCTCGCAGCGGCTTGAAAATATCGGTGAGCGGCTGATCGACGTTAATCTGACCTTGAAGGAGCAACGCTCTGCACTGGAAGATACCGACCTCACCGAGACAGTGACCAAGCTGCAGAACAAGCTGCTGACGCTTGAAGCAGCGCAGGTCGCTTTCGCCCGGATCAGCAAGCAGTCGCTGTTCGATCTGCTGAGCTGAGCACCGATAAGTTAGCGTGCAAGTCCGGGCGTCTTCGGTCTGGAAAATCTCAGTTTTCCGCCATTTTCACCTCTCGCTAACCTTAAGCCTAAACCCTGTTTCAGTGGTGCCGTTATACAAGGCGAATTGAGGGTGCAGGACCAGTCAGGTTCGGGCTTATCCAGAATAATCGGGGATCATAATGTTCGCAGGTATCGGTCTCGTCGTCTTGTTGGTCATGGTGTTTGGCGGGTTCATCATCACAGGTGGTGATATTGGCCCGGTGCTCCATGCACTGCCGCACGAAATGCTCATCATTGGCGGTGCGGCGGTGGGCGCGCTCATCATCGGCAATTCCGGCGCGGACCTCAAGGCGCTGATGGGCGGCCTAACGAAGGTGTTCAAAGGTCCGCAATATAAGAAGCAGGATTATCTCGACTGCATCTTTCTTGTCAGCAAGCTGATGAAGACGCTTCGGGTGGAAGGGCCAGTCGCGCTGGAACCGCATATCGAAGATCCCAAATCCTCCGCAATTTTCGGCGAATATCCCCGTCTCATCAAAGATACCACGCTCATCCACCTGATCAGCGACACGCTGCGTCTGGTGGTCGTTTCCTCCGGCACGCTCGATCCGCATGCTGTCGAGGATGTGATGGATAATGCGCTCAAGACGCACCACCATGAGGCTATTCGACCCGCCGACAATCTCCAGGGCCTGGCAGACGCATTGCCAGCGCTCGGCATCGTCGCGGCTGTGCTTGGCGTGGTCAAGACGATGGGCTCGATCGACAAGCCACCGGAGATTCTAGGCGGCATGATCGGTTCGGCGCTCGTCGGAACCTTCCTCGGCGTGTTGCTCGCTTATGGCATGGTTGGACCGTTTGCGAACCGCTGCCGTCAGGTGATCGAGGCCGATGCCTCCATCTATCAGGTGGTGAAGCAGATCATCATTGCATCGCTCCACGGCCACCCCCAGCCGCTGGTGATCGAGGCGGCGCGCTCTAATCTGAGCCATGCGAACCAGCCGGCCTTTGCCGAAGTGTTCGATGGTATGCGCGGACGCTAAGGCCCCAACATGGCACAGCCTCCCAAAAAACGTGCGAATGAGCCAGAACTGCGACCGATCATCGTCAAGAAGATCATCGTGGAAGGGCATGGCGGCCACCATGGTGGCGCCTGGAAAGTCGCTTATGCCGACTTCGTGACGGCGATGATGGCGTTCTTCCTGCTCATGTGGCTGCTTGGCGCGACGACGGAAAAGCAGCGCAAGGGTCTGGCCGATTATTTCACGCCGACGCTTGTGCAGATGAAGATGGACAGCGCTGGTTCCAACGGCATGTTCGGTGGTGACAGCCTCGTTGCCAAGGAGAACCACCCGACCACGGGCGGGCAGGGCAATCTTGCGATCACCATTCCGCGCGACGCAACCGGCACGGCTGATGTTGGCGGCGAGGACATGAAGAATAAGGACCGCCAAAAGTTCGAGAAATTGAAGCGCGAGCTGGAGCAGAAGCTTGCGCAAACCAAGGCGCTGCAACGGCATAAAAAGCATGTGAAGTTCACCGAGACGCGCGAAGGCTTGCGCATCGATTTGGTGGATGAGGCGGATTTCGCGATGTTCAAGATCGGCACGGATCAGCTCGTTCCCGAGGCGCGCGCATTGCTTTCGCAAGTGGCTGAGGTCGTCGCGCAGGTGCCGAACGATGTGTTCGTGCGCGGCCATACCGATGCGCTGCCTTACACCGCTGGCCGGAACATGAATAACTGGCTGCTCTCCTCGTCGCGCGCTGAATCGACGCGGGCCGTGCTTGCGCAAGGCGGGATCAAGGGCGAGCGTTTCATGCGGATCGAGGGCGTTGCTGATCGCGAGCCGTTCATTGCGGGCGATCGCTATGATCCGCGCAATCGGCGCATGTCCGTGATCCTCGCCTGGACCAAGGAACTGCAAAGCGCGATGGGGCCATTGGCTGGCTCGTCTTCGGCAGCGGTACCCGTGAAAGCGCCGAAAACTGACGAGGAAAGGCTCGTGGACCGCAAAATGATGGTGCGTGATCAGCGCGCGGCACTGGCAAAGGAGGCCCGCAAGCTTGATCTAGGCGGCACGGCTTTGCCGAAAGGCGCCACGATCATGAACGCTGATTCCATCCCCAAACGCAGCGCCACGACACCGCCAGGCAAGACCGACCTCACGTCACGCCAGACCGGGTTGATGGACCAGCATTAAAGCGGGATCAGATCGCTGCGGGAGCGACCGGCAGCGAGAATTCAGCCACGAGCCCACCTTGCGGACGGTTGCGCAAGTGCAGGCTTCCCGCTTCAGCCGATGCGATTGCCCGCACGATGGCGAGGCCCAAGCCGGTGCCGCCCGTATCGCGGCTGCGTGAGCCTTCCATCCGTGTGAATGGCATGAACATTTCCTCGATGCGATCCTCGGGGATACCGGGGCCATCATCTGCCACGCTGACGATGGCGCGGCCTTTGTCCACGCGCAGCGCGACATGGGCGCGATCGCCATATTTCACGGCATTCTCGATGAGGTTCGTGAGCGCCCGGCGCACGGCACGGGGGTGCGCGATGATGATAGTGCGGGCCATGTCGCTGCGGACCACAGGAACGCCAAGGTCCTCGAAATCATCGAGCGTCGCGTCAATCAACGACGCCAGATCGACGCGCTGGGGCGGCTCACGATCACGCCCGGCGCGGGCGAGGGAGAGGATATCGTCCAGCATCTTGCGCATTTCATCGATGGTGGCGATCATCCGCTCACGGTCGGCGCCTTCGGCTGCGGTTTCGACGCGCACGCGCAGCGCGGTGAGAGGCGTGCGCAAATCATGGCCGATTGCGCCGAGCATATGGTCCTTCTCCTCCAGCATCGAGCGGATACGATCCTGCATCTGGTTGAAGGACGCGGCGAGGCGACGGACATCGTCTGGGCCGACCTCTGGCACAGGCGGCGCGGCTTCCGGCGTGCCCACGCGCGCGGTCGCGTTGGTCAGCGCACGCAGGGGAGCAGCCAGGCGCCGCGTGAACCAGACGAGCGGGATCAACACGATGCCGTAGAGAAAGAGCGACTGAACGACGATCTGTCGGAAAATCGGCTGCGCAACCGGCGCTGCGCGGGTGTAAACAGTGGCCCATCGATCAGGTTGGATTTGAACGCTCAGTTGGACCTGCAAGCGCGGTTGGCGATTGTCGCGCCGTGGTGGGAGCAGGCGGCGACCCTCGGGCCGGTTGGGGTCTCGCTCGAGCCGTGAAATCGTGGCGCGCACGGCTAGCGGGTTAAGCCCGGCCGACCGAAACAGCTCGGCAGCGCGCAAGGCAATTTCGGGCGAATTCTCCCCTGCCTGCGGGGGCGGCGCATCACTGATGATAAGACTGCGCGGGCCGCGAAAGCGTTGGCGGGTCTGCGGACTTTCACGCGGATCCAGCGCCTCAAGGATGCGGATGACGCCGGGCGCTGCCGCAACCGTGATCCACTGGTTGCGCTGGGTGACATAATAGACCGAAAAACCGATGAGTTGGACGGCGAACAAGGAGGCCGCCACCACCAGAATCGTCTGGCCCGCGAGGGTGCGCGGGCGCAACCAGCCGGTCAAGGTGCCGAGTGTGAGCTTCATTCGCGGATCACATCGGCGCTGAACATATAGCCCCCGCCCCAAACAGTCTTGATGAGGGTCGGGGAGCGTGCGTCATCCTCCAGCTTCCGGCGCAGGCGACTGATCTGATTGTCGATGGAGCGATCGAAGGCATGGGCCTCGCGCCCCTGTGTGAGATCGAGCAATTGATCGCGGCTGAGCACTTGCCTGGGGTGCGTGGCGAAGGCCTGTAACAGCCGAAAATCCGCCGTGCTGAGCGGGATGGCGACTTCGTCGGGGCCGGTGAGTGTCCAGTCATCTGCACTGAGCGTCCATCCCTCGAATTTGTAGGATGATGTGGCGGTTTGCGTCTCACGCGCGCCGCCATTGCCTGCGCGGCGAAGGATGGTTTTGATGCGTGCGATCAGCTCTCGGGGCGAGAAAGGTTTGAGGACATAATCGTCCGCGCCCATCTCCAGCCCAACGATGCGATCGGTCTCTTCCGTGCGGGCAGTAAGCAGAATGACAGGCAGTTCGCCTTGCTCGCGGATGGAGCGGCACAGGCTCAGGCCATCCTCGCCCGGCATCATGATATCCAGCACGACAAGCTCGATAGCATTGCCAGCCAGGATCTTGCGCGCTTCAGCGGCATTGGGCGCTTCCGACACGCGAAATCCCGCGCGCTGGAGATATTGGGCGAGTGGTTCGCGGATCGCCGCTTCATCGTCGACAAGAAGGAGATGGGGCCGGGCAGACATGATGAGACCTTCCTGCTCAGGAGTATCGGCTAATCCTTGCCTTGGCTCGGGCCTCACGTCCATCCTTGTAACCATCTATCCGGGATAAGCAGCGCGCAATGAACGCGCGAAATTGCCGCTGGCAGCCTGTGGTGGGAGCACAGGTGCCAGCGGCGTTCTTAAATCAGGTTGTAGGAGCAGCGGGCTTCATTCCCCGATGTTCCCGCATCATCTTGCGGGCAGCTTCACGCTCAGCAGGAGAAATCTTGCCGTCGCGATCGGTATCCATCTTGTCGAACCCGGCCAGCCCGGCATTGATGAACACGGCCTTGGGGATCGCCTTATCCTTATATTCCGACATGAGCTGGCGCTGCATCATCATGCCGCCACCGCTCATCATGCCGCCACCGCGATGGCCATGATGTTTGCCGGCCTTGTCGCCACGCTCACCACGTGGACCGCCGTGCCGGGCTGCAAACTCTTCCTTGCTGATCTGGCCGTTCTTGTCGGCATCGAGCCGCTCGAACATGTGCGCCTGCATTCTTTCGCGCGATTCCTCGCGATGCGCCTTGCGCTCCTCGACGGAAAGCATGCCGTCCTTGTTCGCATCACGCGCATCGAACTGCTGATTGAGGCGGGTCTGGAGGCCAGCGCGGTCAAGCGGTGCGCGTATGCCCGGGCCACCAGCAGGGGCGCTGGTCTGCGCGAATGCCGCTGCGCCGAGGGAAAGCAAACCGATGCCAAGGATCGAGAGAGAGGTTTTACGGGTCATATCTTGTTCCTGATCTGTCAGCGTCGGGGGGAACGCCTGAGACAGGATATAGGCCCGCGATGTCGCGAGAGTTTGTCGCGCAACAGGAAAATTGTGTCAAAATGTCGCTTAGAACGCGGGCCGCGCTGGTCGGTCAGGCCGCAACCACGCAGTTCCGCCCGCTGCGCTTGGCCTGATACAGCGCCGTGTCAGCTTCGTGAATGAATTCGTCGACGGTTCGGCTGCCGCTCAAGCGGGCAACGCCACAACTGATGGCGACGCGCAGGCCATTGCCGGAAGGCAGGGTGATCGGATCGCGATTGACGGTGGCCACGATGCGGTTGCAGATTTCCTGCACCATGTTCCAATTGGGCGTGGAGAGCAGCATCACGAATTCATCGCCGCCTAGCCGACCGACCGCATCGCAGCTGCGCACCTCGCTGGCAATGCGCTGGGCAATCTCGCACAGCACGATGTCGCCGACCTGATGACCGCTATTGTCGTTGATTAGTTTAAACCGGTCGACATCCAGCACCGCGATGCTGAGCGAGCCTTGCGGGGCATTGATGAGCGCGCGTTCCAGTCTTTCGCGGAAACCCGCCCGATTGAGCAGGCCGGTCAGGCTGTCGGTCGTTGCGGAGCGCGAGAGGGTGAGTTCCTGATTCTTGCGCATCGTGATGTCATGCACCGTAGCGATGGTGCCAACGCATCGCCCTTCATCATCGAAATGGGCGCGGAACACCGCTTCAATCCAGGCGTCACGCAGCTTGGTGGTGCGGAATTCGGCGGAATAGCCTTGTGAGACATCCTCCAGCGCCGCCTCATGCGCGCGGCGCAGTTCAAACTGCCCCTCTTCGGAAATCTCGGAAAAGCGCCTGCCGACGAGCGTGTTTGGCGTGCGATCCAGCAGCGGCTCGCTTGTGCCGACGACATGGGAGCAGCAGCCATCAAGATCGAACGACAGCAATAGAATGGGCGAGCGCGTGGCAAGCATGCGCAGCGAGCGCTCGCTTTCGCGCAACCGCTCCAGGATCGACTGGCGACCGGCAAGGGCCGCCGCGATCGGCATTTGAAGGAGGATGAGCGTCGCGATGAATATCTGCAGACCATAGACGGAGCGCATGACGCTATCGGCATCCTGCGCGAAGGGACCGCGCCCGGAAAGTGTCGCGGCAACAGCCACTGTGGCGACGAGCCCCAGCGCGATCTTGGTGCCAGCGAGGCCTGTGCGAAACGAAACGAGCATCATCGGCATGATGAGCAGAAAGCCGACATGGGCCGTGGGCAGGAATAGCACCAATGTTGCGGAGCCTGCCGTGAGCGCCATGAGCCCTGCAAATTCAACCCGTCGCTTGTGCCTCATCACTTTGACGCCGTGGAAAAGATCGCCACCCAATATGGCGAGGAACAGGGGCGTGAAGATGAGCAGCCCAAGCGCATCGGCAAGAAACCATTGCGTGAATAGCTCGAAGATCGGCTCCTGACTGAGAGATGCCACCCATAGTCCGCCGATGCTGGCGCCAGCGGCGGGCGCGAGCAATCCGGCCCAGAGCAAGACGCGCGGCACTTCCCGGGGTTCGGAGAAAAGGCGCTGCCGTTCTTCGCCATGTTTGAGGCCGGTGGTGACGATCAGCAGCTCAATTGCGTTGGCTGCTCCAAAGATGAGCTGATCGGCAACCGTCCCGCCATTCACGGCCATGGCAAGGGCGTTACCCAGCACACCGCCCGCTATGAGCAGCAGAGCCTCTTCGCGTGGGCGTGAGAGAATGATGGCAAGAATGAGTGCGTTTGCTGGCCAGATGGGCGCCACGCCATCGCCCCAGACCGAGAGCTTATGGGCCGCCAATGAGAGCAGGAAATGGCCAAGGCACGCAAGGAGCGGCAACACCACTCCCTGCGAAACACTCGCAATTCTCCGGACCCCCTGTTCGATCATGCTGGCATCTTGCCAGCACAGGGTTGTCAGCGGGTTAATCTGGATGAAATTTGCCTGTCACGACGAGCGCGTGCGCTCGCTCACTCGTCGCCGCGCAGCTTCTCATGGTGGCGGATGACCTCATCGATGATGAAGCGCAGGAACTTCTCGGTGAAGTCAGGGTCCAGCTTGGCATCCTCGGCCAGCCGCCGCAGCCGGGCGATCTGATTGGCTTCCCGGTCTGGGTCGGCCGGGGGAAGGGCCGTGTGCGCCTTATACTCGCCAACCGCCTTGGTGATCTTGAAGCGCTCGGCCAGCATGAAGACAAGCGCGGCATCGATATTGTCGATGCTATCGCGGTAGCGGCTAAGCGTTTCGTCCATCCCGGTTGCTTTCCCTGGGGTTCGAGCCGGGCTCGCGCGGTTGCGAGGCGGCGTTCATCGTGAAGTTTGTGCGGCATCACTCGTCGCTCTCGATGCACAAGGCAAGTCAAATTGCGCCGCTTTGCGCCCAATTTGCTTGCAAAAGCGGGGCGCGGCGGACAAGAGCGGCGGCATGAGCGCAGAGATCCATCGCTTGCCGCGCACCGGCGCGCCTACCCTTCAGCCCATGATGAATCTGGTGGCTGAGGATATGAACCGCGTGAACGAGGTCATCCTCGCCCGGATGCAATCGCGCATTCCCTTGATCCCGGAGCTTGCGGGCCATCTGATCGCAGGCGGTGGCAAGCGGATGAGGCCGATGCTGACGTTGGCTTGCGCGCGTTTGCTCGATTATGCGGGCAATCGGCATCACAAGCTGGCCGCGACGGTGGAGTTCATCCACACCGCAACGCTGCTGCATGACGATGTTGTGGATGGCAGCGGAATGCGGCGCGGACGGCAGACGGCGAACATGATCTGGGGGAATAATGCCTCCGTGCTGGTCGGCGACTTCCTGTTCAGCCGCTCGTTCGAGCTGATGGTTGAGGATGGCTCGCTCAAGGTTTTGCGCATTCTCTCCAATGCATCGGCCGTGATTGCGGAGGGCGAGGTCAATCAGCTGACCGCGCAGCGGCGGATCGAAACAGACGAAGATCAATATCTCGACATCATCGGTGCGAAGACGGCGGCGCTGTTTGCTGCTGCCTGCCGCATTGCGGCGGTCGTGGCGGAGCGTCCCGAGTCCGAGGAACTGGCGCTTGATGCCTATGGGCGCAATCTGGGCATTGCGTTCCAGCTCGTCGACGATGCCATCGATTATGTGTCGGACGGCGCGACGATGGGCAAGGATAGCGGCGACGATTTCCGCGATGGCAAGATCACGCTGCCGGTGATCCTGGCTTATGCGCGCGGATCAGAGAGTGATCGCAAATTCTGGAAAGAAGCGATGTCTGGCTTGCACGGCGACAATGCCGATCTCGCCCATGCCACCCAGCTTCTGCGCCAGACTGGCGCGATTGACGACACGATGGCGCGCGCGCGCCATTATGGTCAGCGCGCCATTGATGCGATCGGCATGTTCGGCAAAAGCGCGGCGAAATCATCGCTGGTCGAGGCGGTCGAGTTCGCCATCGCCCGGGCTTATTAAGGCGATCAGCTCGCCACTTTCATCATCACGAGGCCACTGACGATCAGCACAGCTGCGGCGATGCGCATCGCGCTGGCAGACTCACCCAGAAACATGATCCCAATGATGAACGCGCCGACTGCGCCGATGCCGGTCCAGATCGTGTAGGCCGTGCCGAGCGGCAGCGAGCGCATTGCCCATGAGAGCAAAGCGAAGCTCGCGATCATCGCGAACAATGTGATGAGGCTGGGGATGAGCCGCGTGAAGCCTTCCGACTGCTTCATCGAAAATGCCCAAACGACTTCCAGCAATCCTGCGAACAGTAGCGCGAACCAAGCCATGATATCCTCTAAGATTGAGCGCCGGGCCGTCCCGGACTTGACCCTGCGGAGGGGAGGGCGTGGCCTCACATGGGCGGAGATAGGCTAAGGATGAGCGGGGTCAAGAGCAGATGTCCGCGCTAGCGTTGCCCGGTTGCGCGCGATAAGCGGTTGGCATGAGCGAGCTCCCCATCCACGCCGTACTGTCGGATCTGATCGCGGCATTGCGTGCGCACTCCAGCGCGGTGCTTGTCGCGCCGCCGGGCGCGGGCAAGACGACGATGGTGGCGCCGGCGCTGCTGGGCGAGCCTTGGGTGAACGGCGGGCAGATCTGGCTGCTGTCGCCGCGTCGATTAGCGGCCCGTGCTGCTGCGGAGCGTATGGCGGACCTCGCTGGCGAGAAGCCCGGCGATACCATCGGCTATGCCACCCGGCTTGAGAGCCGCACATCGGCCCGCACACGCATATTGGTAGTCACGGAGGGGATTTTTCGCCGCCGCATTCAGGCCGACCCTGAGCTTTCCGGCGTTGCCGCAGTGTTGTTCGACGAAGTGCATGAACGCAGTCTGGAAGGGGATTTCGGGTTGGCGCTCGCGCTGGATAGTCAGGCGGGGCTACGCGAGGATTTGCGGCTCCTCGCCATGTCCGCAACGCTGGATGGTGCGCGTTTCGCCGCGCTGATGGACGATGCCCCGGTGATCGAGAGCCAGGGTCGAAGCTATCCTATTGACCTGCGGCATATCGGGCGGGCGGCTGAGGCGCGCATTGAGGATAGTATGGCCACGGCTATCAAGCGCGCGCTGGCTGAGGAGGCGGCGGGCGACATATTGGCCTTCCTGCCCGGCGTTGGCGAGATTGAGCGGACAGCTGAGCGCCTGACTGCCCTGCCGGAGCATGTTGCCTTGCATCGCCTGCACGGCTCGCTCGATCCGTCGGCCCAGCGGCTTGCGTTGAAGCCCGCGCCTGCCGGGACGCGCAAAGTCATTCTCTCCACCAGCATTGCCGAGACCAGCCTCACCATTGATGGCGTGCGGATCGTGGTGGATTGTGG
>CAMLFF010000061.1 GCA_946479185.1 uncultured Sphingobium sp. | reverse complement strand
TCTGGTTCGTGGCATTATAGGCGATGGTGAGCGAGCCTGCCGATGCCGTGCCATTTTCCACGGGTCGCTTGTCGGCATAGAATTTGCCGGCTGAATTGGCCGAACTGTTCGTGAAACTCTCGGTCTGCAACGTGCCCATCAGGCTGGTATTCACGCCGCTATTCGCTGCCGGGGGTGTGGGGTTCACAACTGGCGGGCGGGGGATCACCGGCGTTGGCGTCGACCCGGGAGTTGGGGTCGGTGTCGGAGTAGGCGTCGGAGAGGGCGTCGGCGTCTGTGTGGGGGTTGGCGTCGGTGTAGGCGTTGGTGTGGGTGTCGAACTCACGCCGCCGCCGCTGCCACCGCCGCCACATGCCGTGGTCAGCAGGATAATGACGATTGGGATCGCCCATTTGCTGTTACGAAACATATCTCGCGGAACTCCAGGCCGGTAAAAGCACATGCCGTGCGGTTGCCGAGAACCTTGGCGAGATATAGTTTATGAAGTGTTAGCAACGTTCTAGCCGACTGATCCAGAACGGATAGAATCGATGAACCGTTGTCCCGGAGTGAGATTGGCGGGACGGTGATGTTAACCATTAATAGGTCTTTAAGAATCGTTAACGTGGCGATAACCATGGGGCATGAGAAGATCGCACGTTCTGACGCACGAGGAAGCTCGTCATCCCTTCCGTCGCAGTTTGCCAAGGCATGTCTTCATGATGCCGCGCGCGGACCCTACGCCTCGCGTCGAGGCGGCTGAAGATGATAAGGACTGGAAGCTGTTCTTGCTGAGCTTCACAACCTTTTTCACGGTGGCTTATACGTTCATTGTCTGAACTGTGGGCTCGAGGCTCGGACTGATCGTCCTAATTTGGTAACTCGCCGGGAACGACGCCTTCGGCGAGGCAAGCGCGCGAATGTCGATTGCAGGCCTGTTGGAGCTTCATTGCGAGCAGAGCGCACAACACACACATGCCACAAACGATCAGCAGCGCATGCTGGCTGCTCAGTCCCGCCGCCGTGGCAGCGATGATGACGAGCGCACCGAACACCATAGCGCCCGAATTGACGACATTGTTTGCGGCGACGGTACGCGCCGTTTGATCGCCTGACACGGTGGTCGTCATGAACGCATAGAGCGGTACGACGAACATGCCGCCAAAGGTCGCAATGCCGAACAGGGCGAAGAGAATGCGCCAACTGTAGGGTTGAGCCAAAAAGTCCGATACGGAGTAAAGAACGCCTGCAGGCGCCTGCACCCAGCCGCCAGATTCGAACTGGAAGAACCAGACGAACGCAGCCATGATGATGACCGAAATTGGCGAGTAACGCGCCGAAACCTTGCCTTGGAGCAGTCGGTTCACAGCGACTGAGCCGACGGCAACGCCAATCGAGAAAATCGCCAGGAACAGGCTCGCCACTTCCTTGCTGGCGGTGAAATCATTTTTCACCATCGGCGGGAAGATGATGATGAGGACGGTGGCGATCATCCAGAAGAAGCTGATCGACATGATCGCCAGGAACAGCCGCTTGATGTGCATCGTCGCGGAGATGAGCCGCCACGAGGCGCGGATGACGTTGAAATCGAGTTCAATCGGAGGACCAAGGCGGGGCGCCGGCGGAACCGCTCGGCCCGAGAGATAGCCCAGCACTGCGAAGATCAAAACAGTCGCTGCCGTGGCGGTGGGGCTGATCCAGCCTGCCACAATCGTGCCCGTGAGAATTGCGATATAGGTGCCAGCCTCGACCAGGCCCGTGCCGCCCAGCACATCCTTGGGTTCAAGATGTTGCGGCAGAATAGCGTATTTGATCGGGCCGAAGAAGGTCGAGTGGATGCCCATCGCCAATAGCGCGGTCAGCATCAGCCCCACCCCGAAATAGGGGAAGCTCTCGCTGATCATCAGGCCGCACGCGCCCACGCTCATGATCGCGATCTCGGCGACCTTGACCATGCGGATGATCTTGGCCTTGTCCATATTATCGGCAAGCTGGCCAGACAGCGCTGAAAGCAGGAAGAAGGGCAGGATGAACAATCCTGTCGCCACCGCATTGAATGCGGCTTCCTGCCGGGGATCCTCGAACACGACATAGGTCGCGAACAGGATCATCGCCGTCTTGAACAGATTATCGTTAAATGCCCCGAGAAATTGCGTGACGAAGAGGGGCAGAAATTTACGTTGGGTGAGCAACCGCAGGGAAGCCTGCATAAGCGCATGAACTCTTGTGGTCTGGCAGCACCTCAGCCACCGGCTGCGCTTCTAGCCGCGAAATATGAGAGTGGGAAGTCACAGCTTGATGCAGCACGCAGCCCCTTGTCCGCACGGTTAGTCTGTGGCAGGCCGCAACGCGCTATGATGTTCCTTCCAAACATCCTCACCCTGTCGCGTATTCTAGCGGTGCCCCTGCTTGTGGCACTGCTCTGGCCGACGGAGTCGATCCATGATTGGCGGCTGGGCTATCTGGCGGCATTCGTGCTTTATTGCCTGATGGGCATCACCGATTATTTCGACGGTTATCTTGCCCGCGCGCAGGGCACAGTCTCCAAGCTCGGCATTTTTCTTGATCCCATTGCGGACAAGATCATGATTGCCGCGGTGATCCTCATCCTGTGCGCGAACCAGAATATTCAGGGCGTGCACATGATTGCGGCGCTGGTCATCCTGCTGCGCGAAATCGCGGTTTCCGGTTTGCGTGAGTTTCTGGCTGGGTTGCGGGTCTCTGTGCCGGTTTCCAGTCTGGCGAAATGGAAAACGGCTTTCCAGCTTGTGTCGCTGGGCGCGCTGATCCTTGCTGGCGGGCTGCCGCACTGGCCGTTCATCCAGCTTGCCGGGCTCGTCTCGCTCTGGGCGGCCGCCTTGCTGACATTGCTCACCGGCTGGGATTATCTGCGCGTTGGCCTCAAGCATATCACGGCCTGATCTTGGCTAATCTCAACATTCTGTATTTTGCTTGGGTGCGCGAGCGCATCGGCATGGATGGAGAGGCGGTCGCCCGCCCGGAGCCGGACGTGACCATCGCTGCATTGTTGGATGCGCTTTCCACCACAACGCCCGGTCACGCCGATGCCTTTGCCGACCGCACCCGTTTGCGCGCGGCGCTGGATCAGCGCTTCGTGCCGCTCGACACCTTGATCGGCGATGCGCGGGAATTGGCGATTTTTCCCCCGGTGACGGGTGGCTGAGGCGCAGCCTCGGCTGGACGTGCGCGTCATCGCCGAGGATTTCTATCCCGGTGTCGAGTTGGCCGCGCTTGAAGCATTGCAGGTCGGCGGTGTTGCGAGTTTCACGGGGCTGGTGCGCGGTGATGGCGGGCTGACGGCGCTGCACCTTGAACATTATCCGGCGATGACGGCGCCGCAGATTGAGGCCATCGTGCAGCAGGCCTGCGCGCGCTGGCCGCTCATGGGCGTCACGGTGATCCATCGCTTTGGCACGCTGCCTGTGGGCGCGCGCATTGTGTTCGTGGGCACAGCCTCGTCGCATCGCGTTGCAGCGCTGGAGTCCTGCGCTTTCCTCATCGATTGGCTCAAGGTCTCAGCACCCTTTTGGAAGCGCGAAATTAAAGCGAGCGGACCGCAGGGGTGGGTCGAAGCGGTGGGTAGCGACGATCAGCGCGCCGCTGCCTGGAAATCCAGCCAGAGCTGACGCAACCAGCTCAGGCAGCGATCGCTTCCTGCTGTCGCGCAGCCGCGTTGCGTAAAATGTCCGCCATCATGCGGAAGTCGGTCTCGCGCGGCGAATTGCGCCGCCACACCAGCGCGATCTGGCGCTTTGCATCGGGTGAGTTGATCGGGCGGGCCACGATTTGCGTATTGGCGAGGATGCCGCCATTGATTGCCATTTCCGGCAGCATCGTCAGCCCCAAGCCATTATCCACCATTTGCACCAGCGTGTGGAGCGAGGTGCCAGTGATCGTCGCTTCCGAGCGCAACTCTGTGCGGTTACAGGCGGCAAGCGCATGATCTTTGAGGCAATGCCCATCTTCCAGCAGCAGCAGGCGGTTGCCGTCGATCATCTCGGGCGTGATCAGTGCTGGCGGATCGCGCGGATCATCCTTGGGGAAGGCGATGTAGAGCGCATCGTCGAAGAGGATTTCGCTCTCCACATCTCCGCAGGGGAAGGGCAGGGCGAGCAGCACGCAGTCTGCATGCCCGTGTCGCAGGGAATCCAGCGCGGCATGGCTCGTCTCTTCCCGCAGATAGAGCTGGAGGGCAGGCCGCTCCGCGCGCAGGCGGGGCAGCAGGCTGGGCAGCAGGAAGGGCGCGATGGTGGGGATGACGCTCATGCGCAATTCGCCTGCGAGGGGCGAGCCGGAGGCTTGCGCGATGGCGGCCAGTTCCTCCGCCTCACGCAGCACGCGATGCGCCTTGTCCACGATGCGGTCGCCGAGCGCCGTGAAGCGCACGATGCGGCGCGTGCGCTCGACCAACGTAATGCCGATCAGCGATTCCAGCTCGCGAATGCCTGCCGAGAGCGTGGATTGCGTAACGAAGCAGGCGTCAGCCGCGCGCCCGAAATGGCCATGCTCCTTGAGCGTGACCAGATATTGCAGTTGTTTCAGGGTTGGCAGATAATTTGACATTGATCGCCCTTATCATTTGATAATGGCAATTTAATCGATGCAGCCGATTAGCGCAAGGCGCTCAAAATGCCATAGCCGGTGGTCAGCGTCAGCACTGTGCCGACCATGATGAGCAAGGGGCGGGCCGGAATATGGCGCGCGACCCAGGCACCGAGCGGGGCCGCGAACACGCCGCCGATCAGCAGGCCGACCGTAGCCGTGGTGAAGGTCTCCCAGCCAAGATGCACCAGAAAGGTGATGCTGATCGACAGGGTGAGGAAGAACTCGACCGTGTTGACCGTGCCGATGGTGTGGCGCGGGCTGCTGCCCTGAATGAGCAGATTGGAGGTGACAACCGGCCCCCATCCGCCGCCGCCTGATGCATCGAGAAAGCCCCCGACAAGCCCAAGCGGGGCGACATAGCGAGGATCACGCACTTGCGGCGTGGAGTGGCGCAAGCCGCGGTACAACAGCCAAATGCCGATGAAGGCGAGATAGGCGAGAATGAAGGGGCGGATGACATTGCCATCGATATTGGAGAGGAAATAAGCGCCGCTCACGCCACCAACGATGCCGGGCAGCAGTAGCTTCCAGAACAGTTTCCAGTCGACATTTTTGTGCAGCACATGGCTGACGGCGGAAACGGCAGTCGTGAACGTCTCGGCTGCGTGAACACCAGCGGATGCGGCTTTGGGCGGAACACCAAGCGTGAGCAGGAGGCTGCTGGAGATGACGCCATAGGCCATGCCCAAGGCACCATCGATAAGCTGCGCGCCAAAACCCACCGCGATGAACGGCAGCAGCAGCCACAGATGATCCAGCCAAGCCTCAGGCATAAGAATCCACTTCTCTATCTATTTAATGGACAATTAGATTGGCCGTTTGGCTGGCGCAAGCAGATTGTCCAGCAGCTCTTCTTTTGAACGCTCTAGAAATTTTGGGGCATCACTACTAGATAGCTGCTCTTGTCAGCCAGCAAGGGGCGCTTTGTCATGGGGCTATTGTCCTACCTCGATTCCGTGAAAGAGCGCGATCCCGCGCCCCGTTCCCGGCTGGAAATTTTGCTTTATCCCGGGGTGTTAGCGCTTGGCTTGCACCGCATTGCTCACCGGCTCTTTAAGGCGCGGCTTTATTTTCTGGCGCGCTTCATCAACCATTTTTCGCGCTTTCTCACCGCGATTGATATCCATCCCGGCGCCACGATTGGCAAAAACTTCTTCATCGATCATGGTTTTACCGTGATTGGCGAGACCGCGCTCATTGGCGACAATGTGACGATTTACCAATGCGTCACGCTGGGAGGGACCGATCCTGCGAATGGGATTGCCGGCAAGCGCCACCCGACGATTTGCGATGGGGCGATCATCGGCTCCGGTTCGCAAGTGCTCGGGCCAATCATCGTCGGCGCGCGCGCCCGCGTGGGTGCCAATGCCGTGGTGACGAAGGACGTTCCGGCGGGCGCCGTGATGGTGGGCATTCCCGCCAGACCGATTTTGATGGACGCCAAGGAATATCAGAAGCCGTTCACGCCTTATGGCACGCCGTGCAGCGAGACTTATGATCCGGCAACACAGAAGCTGGAGATTCTCCAGTGCGAAGTGGAGGTGCTGAGCAAGCGCCTGGCCGAACTGACGCGCGAACTGGACGAGGAACGGGCCGAGCGGCGCGATAACCAGAGCCGCACATCGGCTTGATGAGTAACGTCACACCCTTTCCTCGCTCAGGTTCAGGGTTCGGCAGCGGAGGGTTGGGCAGCGGGCCGACGCAAACTGCCTTTGATCGCCTTGAGCTCTCCCGCATCATGGACCTTTATGGTCGCATGGTGACGGCGGGGAAATGGCGCGACTATGCAATCGACCTCAATCGCGAGGTTGCGATTTTCTCGGCCTTCCGCCGCGCTGCAGAGCGGCCTGAGTATCGTATCGAGAAGCGCCCATCCCTGCGCAATCGGCAGGGCATGTGGGCGCTGTTCGGCGAGAATGGCACCGTGCTCAAGCGCGGGCAGGAACTGGCCGGAATTCTGGCGCCCGTTGAGCGCCGCCTACTCAAACTCATTGAAGATTGATCGAGCGTCGCGGCATTTCGGCATTTGCCCGAAGACATGAGCAAGACGCAAATCACTGATAGATAGGGATGAATGAGCGCTGTGCTGCACAGCGTCGGTCTGACCATGTTGGTACGTCACGTCTTTGTCGCAAATCAGCAACAAAACTGTCATATCGGCGCGCATGCCACCGGATTGCTGGAGCCGACGATCTTGAACAAGCGCTTTCTATCATCCCTGCTCGCAGCGTCCTGCGCGATCGCGCCTTCATCGGCTTTTGCGCAGCAGGACGATGTCGCCGCTCTGCGTGCGGAAATCGCTCGGTTGCGCAGTGCTTTGGAAAGCATGGAGGCGCGGCTCAATAAGGTTGAGACTGCGCCAGTGCCAGCGCCAGCGCCCGCTCCGGCGCCTTTGGCTGCGTCGGCCACGCCAGCGCCAGCTGCTGAGTTGCCCACCAAAATCCAGTGGAGAGGCGCTCCCCAGTTCACGCGCAGCGACGGGTTGATGTTCAAGCCTCGCGGCCGCTTGCAGTTTGATAGCAATAATATCTCTCGCCCGGCTGGCAATGGCGCCGCGACGCTGGGCTGGTCAGCCGATGTGCGCCGCGCCTTTCTGGGCGTGGATGGCGCGCTCGGGGGCGGCATTGGTTATCGGCTGGAGTTTGATTTCGCATCCGGCACCCCGCAATTCACCGATGCCTGGATCACCTATGAGACGGGCGCGCTTACGCTCACGCTCGGTCATCACCGCATGACGACGCTGGAAGATGTGAGCAGCGACCTGGACACGTCCTTCCTTGAGCGCGCAGCCTTCATTCAGGCCTTCGGGTTCGAGCGTCGGCTTGGTCTTTCCGCAGAATATAGCAAGGACATCTTCCTGCTGAGCGCTGGCATTTTCTCGGACGATCTTGAAACGCTCGGCTCGGGCATATCGGCAAACAGCTACTCGCTGGAGACCCGGGTTGTCGCAATGCCCAAGCTTGGCGAGACGCAATTGCATTTCGGCGGTTCCGTGCATCATCGCGAACTGAATGACGTGGCCACCACGTTACGATATCGCGCGCGGCCCGCCGCTCGCACGACTGATGTGCGCTTTGTCGATACCAGAGCATTCAGCGCCACGGCGGAAACGGGCTATGGGCTTGAATTCGGCTTAGCGCGCGGGCCTATCCACGTTGCATCTGAAGCCTATTGGCAGAAAGTCGCGCGGCCCGGACTCGCGGACCCAACCTTCTTTGGCGGCTATGGCGAGATCGGCTATGTGATTGCTGGCGCCAAAGGGCGGCCATATCGTGACGGCGCGTTCGGTACGATGAAGCCCATACGCGGGCTCGACAAGGGCGGCTCAGGCGCCTGGCAGATCAACGCGCGCTATGACTTTCTGGATCTAAATCGTGCGGGCGTGATTGGCGGCTCCCAACGCAGCTATGGCGCTTCACTCGTGTGGGTGCCCATCGAGCATATGAAGTTCCTCGCCAACTATGTGCGCGTGCAGGTGAGCGACACGCCAATCCTCGCGGGCACACAGGATGATTATGGCGCGGACGTGTTCGGTCTGCGCGCGCAATATGATTTTTAAGCGCGCTCAGGCCGCGTCGGCATCCAGCGAATAGCCTGCTGAGCGGACGGTGCGGATAATGTCCGGCCGCTCGCCTGCATTGATCGCCTTGCGCAGACGGCGGATATGCACGTCCACGGTGCGCAGTTCGATTTCGCTATCCTGACCCCACACGCTGTCGAGCAAACGCTCGCGTGAGAACACCCAGCCGGGATGCTCCAGCAGATGGCGCAGCAGGCGGAACTCCGTAGGCCCGAGCGGAATGAGCTCGCCGGAGCGGCGCACCTTATGGGCGACCGTGTCCATCTCCAGATCGCCAAAGGTGAGCATCTCACCCGCCAGCGCCGGGCGCACACGGCGCAGCACAGCATTGACGCGCGCGATCAGTTCACGCGGGCTGAACGGCTTGGTGACATAATCGTCTGCGCCGGTCTCCAGCCCGCGCACGCGATCTTCCTCCTCGCCACGGGCAGTGAGCATGATGATCGGCACGTTGGCTGTCTCGTTCATCCGGCGCAGGCGGCGGCATACTTCGATGCCGGAGAGATTCTCGACCATCCAGTCAAGCAGCACGATATCGGGCGTGCGCTCCTGCGCCATGATCAGCGCTTCCTCGCCATCCGGCGTCTGCGCCACGTCGAAATCTTCTCGCTGGAAATGCCAGGTCAGCAGCTCCGCGAGGGCTGCATCATCCTCGACCAGCAGCATTTTTGCCCGCGCCACGGTCAAGCGTCCGTCATCGGGTCAATGGAGCTATGCTTCTCGCGTTCGGGCGGCTTGGCTCCCGTTGCGACATAATGCACCATCTCGGCGATGTTCGTTGCATGATCGCCAATACGCTCAAGATTTTTGGCGATGAACAGCACATGCGCGCTCTCGGTGATCATCTTCTGATTTTCCATCATGAAGGTGACCATCGTACGGAAGATCGAGTTGTAGAAATCGTCCACCGCCCGGTCCCGGTCGATCACCGCCAGCGCCATCTTGGCATCGCGCGCGGCGAAGGAGTCGAGTGCAGACTTCACCATTTCGCGCGCGATCTGCGCCATTGATGGCAGCAGGGAGAGCGGCTCCATACGGCTCGTTGCGGTTACGGTTTCAACACGTTTGGCGATGTTCTTGGCATAATCGGCCATGCGCTCGACAATCCCGGAGATTTTGAGCACGGCGATGATCTCACGCAGATCGTCAGCCATTGGCGCGCGCAGAGCGATCGTCTGCACCACCAGTTGCTCGATGCGGGCATCCAGCTCGTCGATCCGCGTATCGCCTGCGATGACGACGTTCGCGAGCGCGACATCGCGCGTGGTCAATGCCTTCATGGCATTGTCGATCGCATCTTCGGTAAGGCCGCCCATCTCGGCGACGAGCGCGCGCAACGTGTTGATATCATCGTCGAACGCCTTGACTGTATGGTCTGTCATGACTTGTTCCTGTCCATCCGTTTGCGCGCGATCAGCCGTAGCGACCCGTGATATAATCTTTGGTGCGCTCTTCTTTCGGGTTCGTGAAGATTTCCGTCGTCGGGCCTTGCTCGATCAGCTTGCCCAAGTGGAAGAAGGCCGTGCGCTGCGAAACGCGCGCTGCCTGCTGCATATTATGCGTCACGATTACGATCGCGTAATTGCCGCGTAGATCCAGGATCAGTTCCTCGATCTTGGCGGTCGCAATTGGGTCGAGCGCGGAGCAGGGCTCGTCCATCAGAATGACTTCAGGATCGACCGCAATCGCGCGGCCAATGCACAGGCGCTGCTGTTGGCCGCCTGAGAGCGCGGTGCCGCTGTCCTGCAGGCGATCCTTCACCTCATCCCAGAGGCCAGCGCGGCGCAGAGACTTTTCGACGATCTCGTCCAGTTCAGCCTTGCCGGTCGCGAGGCCATGAATGCGCGGGCCATAAGCGATATTCTCGTAGATCGACTTGGGAAACGGATTGGGCTTCTGGAACACCATGCCAACGCGCGCGCGCAGTTGCACCACATCCATGCCGGATGAGTAGATATCATCGCCATCGAGCGTGATCACGCCTTCCACGCGAGCGCTGGCGACCGTGTCGTTCATGCGGTTGAGCGTGCGCAGGAAGGTGGATTTCCCGCAGCCCGAGGGGCCGATGAAAGCCGTTACATTGTCGAGATCCACGTCGATCGAAACATTATCGATCGCCTGCTTCTCGCCATAATAGACGTTCACGCCGCGCGCGGTCATTTTGTGATTGGTGGTCTGCATATCGGCCATGGGTCGGTTCACCACTTCTTCTCGAACTTGTTACGCAGGTAGATGGCGATGCTGTTCATCGTCAGCAGGAAGAGCAGCAGCACGATGATCGCCGCTGATGTCTTTTCGACAAAGCCTCTGCCGACTTCATCGGACCATAGGAAAATCTGCACCGGCAGCACCGATGATGGATCGGTAAAGCCGCCGGGCGGCTGGGCGACGAAGGCGCGCATGCCGATCATCAGCAGTGGCGCGGTTTCGCCAAGCGCGCGGGCCATGCCGATGATGGTGCCGGTGAGGATGCCGGGCAGCGCCAGCGGCAGCACATGATGGAACACCACCTGCACTGGGGAAGCACCAATGCCGAGCGCTGCATCGCGGATGGAGGGTGGAACGGCCTTGATGGCGTTGCGCCCGGCAATCACGATCACTGGCATCGTCATCAGCGCCAGCGTGATGCCGCCCACCAGCGGGGCTGATCGAGGCAAGTGCATCAGGTTTAGGAAGATGGAGAGGCCAAGCAGACCGAAGATGATGGAAGGAACAGCCGCGAGATTGTTGATCGATACCTCGATGAGGTCCGTCCAGCGGTTCCGCGTCGCATATTCTTCCAGATAGAGCGCGGTGAACACGCCGATGGGGAAGCTCAGCGCCAGCGTGATCGCCATTGTGAGCAGCGAGCCTTTGAGCGCGCCCCAAATGCCGACCATCGTTGGATCGGTGCCATCGCTGGAGGTTAGGAAGCCGCTGTTGAAGCCGGTGGAGATAAGCCCGGCCTGTTTGAGGCGAGCTGCTGCTGCTTCATTCTCAGCGCTGCCATCGCTCTTGACTGCCAGGTCGATGCCGGACGAGGCGGGCAGCGTGAGGGTCACCTTGCGCGTCAGGATCGTCGGGTCCGCCAAAATGGCATCGCGAAGGCCAAGCGAGGCGCCCGTGGAGAAGAGCCGTCCGCCCTCCGCCCCGAACTGCACTTGCGCTGCCTGATCAAGCACGCCGGGCAGATTGGCATTGGCCAGCACCTGCTCGCCATTGCTGGCGATCATGGCAGGGTCGACCAATATGGCCGAGCGGGGGAAATCGATGGTGAGATCGATCTGCGTCTGGGTGAAGCCGCGCAGGCCGTTCGACATCATCGAGACGATGAGGAACAGGAGGAACCCGCCGGAGAGGGCAACCGCAGCAAGGCCCAAAAGCCTGAAGCGACGTTCGGACGCATAGCGACCCGCAATGCGGCGCTGCATGGCTTTGCCCTGCCAGTCCGTGGGTGCACGCCGCGCGCGCAAATCGCTATCGCTGCGATCGAGAGCTGTTTTCACGCTCATTCGTAAGCCTCCCGATATTTCTTCACGACGCGCAGGGCGACGATGTTCAGCAGCAAGGTGACAATGAACAGCACAAGCCCCAAGGCGAAGGCGGCCAGCGTCTTGGCGCTGTCAAACTCCTGATCGCCGGTGAGGAGTTGCACCATCTGCGTGGTCACGGTGGTGACGCTGGCGAAGGGGTTGAGCGTGAGGTTGGCAGCAAGGCCTGCTGCCATCACCACGATCATCGTCTCGCCAATGGCGCGGCTGACGGCCAGCAAAATGCCGCCGACGACGCCGGGCAGGGCGGCGGGGATGAGCACTTTGCGGATCGTCTCG
>CAMLFF010000060.1 GCA_946479185.1 uncultured Sphingobium sp. | reverse complement strand
TCGAAACCACCATTCTCGCCCGCCGCGAAGCCGATCCCGCGACCTCCTATGTCGCTAAGCTGCGCGCCAAGGGCCTGCCCAAAATGGCGCAGAAGCTGGGCGAGGAAGCGGTCGAGACGATCATCGCCGCATTGGGTGGTGACAATCAGGAGCTGACGGGCGAAGCAGCGGACCTGCTCTTCCACCTCATCACCGTGCTGGCCGAGCGCGGCGTCACGCTGGCGGACGTCTATGCGGAGCTGGACCGGCGCGAGGGCGTCTCCGGGCTGGATGAGAAGGCTGCACGGCTCAAGGAGTAAGCATCATGGCCATTGATCCCACCCTGCCTTATGATGAGAGCAATATCTTCGCGAAGATCCTGCGCGGTGAAATCCCCTGCAACAAGGTGCATGAGGATGAGCATGTGCTCGCCTTCCACGATATCAATCCGCAGGCGCCGACCCATATTCTCGTCATCCCCAAAGGCGCTTATGTAAGCTGGGATGATTTCTCGGCGCGCGCCAGCGATGCGGAGATCAGCGCATTCGTCCGCGCGGTCGGCGCGATTGCGCGTGAGGCCGGGCTTGTCGAGCCAGGCTATCGCTTGATGGTGAATGTCGGCGAACATGGCGGGCAGGAAGTGCCGCATCTGCATGTTCACCTGTTTGGCGGCAAGCCGCTCGGGCCGATGCTCGCGCGCTGAGCAGGCCGGTGACATGCCTTCCGATCGCTTAATTCCCGTCAATTCAAAATTCAGGCGCATCGCAGCGTCGATTGGTCTGCGTCCTTCCTGGGAGGAACTTGGCATGCGCCTGTTGCAAGGTTTTGGCTGCAGAGCAGCAATGGAAATTCGCTCATGATGAAGGCTGCCCCCGCACCGGTCATGCTCCTGTTCGCACTGAGCCTCGCGCTCAATCTCTGGCTGGCCGGCGTGCCGGGCTGGACATGGCTGCTTGCGGCGCTGGCTGGCTGGTATCTGGCGGACATGGCCTCGGGCGTCATCCATCTCGTCATGGATTATTATCCCTGCCGTGCGGACGTCGGGCTTGGCGCCGTCTATTCCTATGAAGGCTCGCGGGAGTCGGACGAGTATCTGTCGCTGCGGGCCGCGGCGATGGCGCGCATCGGCGGCTTCCAGAAGCTCGCCTATGATTTCAAGAACCATCATCCCCGGCCGGATGCGCTGGGGCGCCGCTCGATGCTCGTGCAGATCGGCTCGACGATCTGCTTCACCACCCTGCCGACCTCCCTGGCGGTCACCCTGATCGCGCTGGCCGTGCCGCTGCCGGGATGGCTCCTGTTCGGCGCGGTGATCTTCCTGATCGGCGCGACCTTCGCGCAATATTTCCACGGCACGCTGCACCGGATGGACAATCCATGGATCGTGCGGGCGATGCGCCGCGTCGGCTTGCTCATGACGCCGCAGGCGCACGCCATCCATCATGCGACGCTTACGCAGGACTTTGCGACCAACACCGGCTGGTCGAACCCGGTCGTCAATCGTCTCTTCCGTCTCGCCATGCGCCGCCGCTGGCTGACGGAGGCCGGGCTGGAGCCACGCTGAGCCGCGCCGCTCGGCGCCGCGTGGGAGGGCGAGCGGGGGCGCGCAGCTATCGCACTTGCACCACCGCGATTAGGCTATACTCTGCTCCCCATTCCATATCGGGCAGGCGGCGGGGCCGCCGCACAGCGAAAGTGACACGCGCATGATCTTTGGCCGCATCAAGCCACTCGACGCCATTCTTGCCACTGCCGAAAAGAAATCCCTGCATAGATCGCTTGGTGCGTTCCAGCTTACCATGCTGGGCGTTGGCGCTGTCATCGGCACCGGCATTTTCGTGCTGACGGCCGAGGCCGCGCAAAAGGCCGGGCCGGGCATGATGCTCTCCTTCGTC
The DNA here is from genome assembly GCA_946479185.1 of uncultured Sphingobium sp. The sequence continues at coordinate 10,409 of CAMLFF010000060.1, read as the reverse complement.
ATTGCCGGTTTTGTCTGCGCGGTCGCTGCGCTCTGCTATTCGGAGATGGCCTCGATGGTGCCGGTCTCCGGATCGGCCTATACCTATAGCTATGCCGTGATGGGTGAGCTGATCGCCTGGATGGTCGGTTGGGCGCTCATCCTTGAATATGCGGTGGCAGCGGGCGCCGTCTCGGTCGGCTGGTCAGGCTATGTCGTCGGCTTGCTCGAACATACGATCGGCATCGACATACCCGATATGCTGGTGCGTGGGCCGTTCGATGGCGGTCTGGTAAACTTGCCCGCAATGGGCATCGCGCTGCTCGTGACCTGGCTGCTGGTTATTGGCACGCGAGAGAGCGCCGCCGTCAATGCCGTATTGGTGGTCATCAAGGTTGCCGCACTCTCCTTGTTCATCGCGCTGGCGGTGCCGGTGATGAACATGGAGAATTTCTCGCCCTTCGCGCCGCTCGGTTTCGGCGGCATTGGCGCTGCGGCGGCGTCCATCTTCTTTGCATATGTGGGCTTTGATGCGGTGTCGACGGCCGCCGAGGAAACCAAAAACCCTCAGCGCAACATGCCGATCGGCCTCATCGGTTCGCTCGTCATCTGCACGGTCTTCTACCTGCTGGTTGCTGCGGGGGTCGTTGGCACGGTGGGCGCGAGTCCGTTGCTGGATGCCAGTGGTGCGGCCCTCAACCCCGGCAGTATCGAGCTGACCAATGCCTGCCGCTCCATTGGCGATCAGGCCGTCGTCTGCTCCAAGGAGGCCCTCGCCTGGACCATGCGTGAAATTGGTTGGCCACAGGTTGGCAATCTCATCGGTCTGGCAGCAGGCCTCGCGCTGCCGTCCGTCATCCTCATGATGATGTTCGGCCAGACCCGCATCTTCTTCGTCATGAGCCGCGATGGCCTGCTGCCAGCGGTCTTTTCCAAGATCCACCCCAAGTACCACACGCCGCATGTCATCACGATCATCACCGGCGTGTTCGTCGCGCTGTTTGCGGCCTTTTTCCCGGTTGGCATCCTGGCCGAAATTTCCAACTCCGGTACGCTCTTCGCCTTCGCCGCCGTGTCCATCGCCGTGATGGTGCTGCGTCGAACCGATCCGAACCGCGTGCGCCCATTCCGCACCCCGGCGATCATGATCACAGCGCCCGTCGCCATCCTCGGCTGCCTCTTCCTTTTCTACAAGCTGGGCGTCGAGACCAAGCTGATGTTCGTCGGCTGGGCCATCGTCGGCCTGATCGTCTATTTCGCATACAGCCGTGGCCGCAGCCATGTCGGGCTCGGCAAGGTGGACGTGCCTGAGACGGATCGTGACGCACCGCCCCAGCCGGTCCCGCCTATCGATTGAGCGCGATGCGCTGAGGCTAGCAAAAAGGGGCGCTCTTGCGGGCGCCCCTTTCGTTTGTTGGGGGAGAAGGTTTGAGGCTTTAGCCCCAGATTTCCTCGGCGACCTCGACCACCAGCTGCATCTTCGCCTTCTGTTGATCGAAGGCGATGTCATTGCCATGCACCGTGGATGCGAAGCCGCACTGGGGTGACAATGCCAGCTGATCGAGCGGCGCGAACTTTGTCGCTTCGTCGATGCGGCGCTTGATCTCGTCCTTCGTCTCCAGCTCGCCAAGCTTGGTGGTCACGAGGCCCAACACGACGGTCTTGCCCTTGGGCAGGAAGCGCAGCGGAGCAAAATCGCCTGAGCGCGCATCATCATATTCGAGCAGGAAGGCGTTGATGTTCAGCTCGTTGAACATGATCTCCGCAACCGGCTCATAGCCACCCTCGGCAGCCCAGCTGGAGCGGAAATTGCCGCGGCACAGGTGAACCGCGCGGAACAGATCATCGGGCGCCGTGGAGAGCGCATCATTGATCATCTGCGCATAGTGGCGCGGCAGATCGTCCGGGTCCATGCCCCGCTTGCGGGCGTTTTCGCGCTGCTGATCGTCGCACAGATAGGCGAGATTGGTGTCGTCGAGCTGCAGATAGCGACAACCGGCGTCGGCCAGATCCGAGACTTCCTCGCGATAGGCACTCGCCACATCGGCAAAAAACTCGGCCATGTCTGGATAAACTGACTCGTCAATCCCTTCGCGACCGGCGCGGAAGTGCAGCATGGTGGGTGAGGGGATGGTAACCTTTGGCGTCTCGCTCACAACGCTCGCAAGAAACTCATAATCCGCCCGCTGGATCGGCTTGCTATGCTTGATCTTGCCGGTGACGACCATCTTGGGCGGCGCGAAATGCACATCCTTGCCGATGGCGTTCTGGAACTGCACTTCCATGCCGCCCTGCTCCTCGATCCCGTCGAGCTGCAGCAGAAAGTCGGTGTGGAAGAATTTGCGACGAAACTCGCCATCGCTGATCGCCTTGACGCCAACCTCTTCCTGAAACTTCACGACATCGCGAATGGCTTCATCCTCGACTGCGCGAAGCTGCGCCGCGTCGATCTTGCCCGCAGCATGCTGGTCGCGCGCCTCAATCAGATTGGCCGGGCGCAGGAAGCTGCCGATATGGTCGGCAGAGAAGGGATATTTGGTCGTCATTGCTCGTCTCCAGCAGGGCTGTGTCGCTTGATGTCTATTAATATAAAGCATTCTTTATATATAAAAAGCTTTATATTGAATTTCTGTTGCGCTGGCAGGCAAGAAAAAAGGCCCGGTGATGAGCCGGACCTTTCAATTTCTCGCGATGATCGCCTTTGTCAGGCCTTTTCAGCAACCTGTTTGGGCCGCAGCACCGTATGGCCAACCGCCGTGTTGGAGGCGGGCACATGATAGAAGCGGTGGAGCTGCTCTACCTCGCCGCCAAGCGCCGCGCGCATGATCAGCCACATGATGAGCTCAATGCCCTCCGTGCCTGCTTCGCGCAGATATTCCAGCCGCGTGATCGCGCGCAGATCGTCTGTCTCGCTGACCAGCTTGTCCAGAAACGCATTGTCGAATTCAGGATTGATGAGGCCCGCGCGCGGTCCCTGCAACTGGTGGCTCATGCCGCCCGTGCCCCAGATCTGCACATTCAGATCTTCGGGATAGGTTTCCACGGCATATTTGATCGCTTCACCAAGGGCCCAGCAGCGGCTGCCGGAGGGCGTGGGGAACTGCGTCACATTCACCGCGAGCGGAATGACTTTGCACGGCCACTCATCGACTTTGCCGAACATCAGGCTCAGCGGAACCGTGCAGCCATGGTCCACATCCATATGGTTCATCAGCGTCATGTCGAACTCGTCGATCACCAGCTGCTCCGCCATATGCGCGGCGAGCTCGATATGGCCGTAAACAGTCGGCACCTCGCGCGCGCCCCAGCCTTCATCGGCAGGCGAAAATTCCTCGGCGCAGCCCAGCGCGAAGGTCGGCACCACGTCCAGCATCATCGCAGAGGCATGATCGTTATAAACGAGGATCACCACATCGGGCTTTTCCTCCTTCTCCCAGGCCTTCACCCACTCATAGCCGTCGAACACAGGCTTCCAGGTTTCATCCTGCCAGCGGCCCTGATCGAACGCGGCGCCAATGGCGGGCACGTGGCTGGTCGCCACGCCTGCGGTAATACGGGCCATCTTAGTTTCCTTCGCGAATCGAGCGCTGTCCATCGGGCGAGCGGCCCCCGGCGCGCATCATCGCTGCATATTCATCAGCGGTCATGTTCGTCATGGAGCTCACCGCGCGCTGGGTCGTCCAGCCATCGGTGTTGGAGAGCTTCACGAGGAAATAGATGTTGCCGCCCATGTCGATCAGCTTGTTGAAGTCGCGGTCCTGCACGGCGCGCTTCTGCTCTTCGCTCATCCGGAACTTGTCGAGATAGGCGCGCTCATGATCGCGGAATTCGGCGCGATTGGCAGCGTCCATCAGGGACATGCAGAATTTGTGGAGATGATAGGCCTCGCGCGATCGCTTGGCGGTGAACACCGTCGTGCCGGGAATATCATTCAAATCAGTGAGCGGATAAAGGCGAGTACGCACGGCCTGACCTTTCGATCGGACAAGGGAAGGGAATATAGAATGGCTTGCCGCCAATTCCAATTGCGCCGCCCTTAGACATTGTGCAACTGCGAAATCAATAGATAGTTGAGCAGAGCCGCCCGTTGCAGCCCTGCTAGCCGCCCATAGGCCAGCCCTACCCCAGGCGGCTATCCGTGATGCACACCGCGAGCATCGCCACGCTAAAGATCAGCATCATGCTCGCAAACAGCAGCACCGGCGGTTGCAGAAGATAGTCCATGATTTGAGCACTCCACATCGGGTTGATCGATGCGAACGCTCTGGCCTGCGCGCGCGGGCGCGGCCTTGATCAGGATCAAGGATGGGGAATGAAGCGCGCGGATATGCGACAGGGCATCAGCGCGGCGGAGCGCGACCACTGCCTGCCGGGCGGTTCTCTTTGACACGAGGGCCGCAGATTTCGGTGAGGAAAACTGGATGCCCGACGAGGATTCGAACCTCGATTAACGGAGTCAGAGTCCGTTGTCTTACCATTAGACGATCGGGCAAAGAGGGCGCGCAGATAGCGCTGCTATGGCCGGGGGTCAAGGCATTTGCCGCCGCTTCTCCACATCATCGTTCAACCGCGGGCGGGGCGCCTCTGCGCGGGGGTGCTTGCGTCCTGTGCAACAGGGGGCTAGCGTTCGGGCAAGTCCCGGTGGAATGACCATCGGTTGGGAAGGTATTTTTAATGGCGCACAAGGCGACGCCTGCGCCGCGCTCTGGGCGAGAGCCCGGCACTGCAGTGCCACGCGGCCCTATGTTGAGGGAGGAGTTTGCCGCCAGGCGCGCGCTCCCTCGCGGCAATCTCGCCGCGCTCGACCTTGGCACGAACAATTGTCGCCTGCTGATTGCTCGCCCTGAGGGCGACGCCTTCGTGATTGTGGACGCCTTTTCGCGAATCGTACGGCTGGGTGAGGGGCTGACGGCGACAGGGGAGCTTTCCCAGGCGGCGATCGAGCGCACCATCTCGGCCCTCTCCGTTTGTGCGGATAAGCTCCGCAAGCGGCGTGTCGTGCTGGCGCGCTCAGTCGCCACCGAGGCCTGCCGGCAGGCGCGCAACGGCAAGGAATTTGTTGCGCGGGTGCAGCGCGAAACCGGCATCATGCTCGACATCATCCCGCCGCGTGAGGAAGCGCGGCTGGCTGTGCTGGGCTGTCAGGCGCTGCTGGAGCCGGGTGAAGGGCCTGCCATGATCTTCGACATTGGCGGCGGCTCGACCGAGCTGGTGCTGCTGGATGGCGATGGCGATCAGCTGCGCATCATCGACTGGCTGAGCGCGCCGCATGGCGTCGTCTCGCTCGCTGAGGTGGTTGCAGGGCATAAGGAAGGCCCGGAAGGGCGCGCGGCGGCCTATGCCGAGATGCTGCGGCGGATGCGCGAGGCCTTTGCGGAGTTCGCGGCGCGTCTCCCCAAGGGCGGCCCGGTGCGGCTGCTCGGCACATCCGGCACGGTGACGACGCTGGCGAGCGTGCATCTGGGCCTCCCGCGCTATGACCGGCAGGCGGTGGATGGCCTCATCGTGCCCGCCGCCGCGATGCGCGACATCTCCCGGCGGCTCTCCACCATGAGCATTGAGGAGCGCATGGCGCTGCCCTGCATTGGCGATGAGCGGGCCGATCTGGTGGTGGCGGGCTGCGCGATCCTCGACTCCATCCTCGACATCTGGCCCGCTGACCGGCTAGGCGTCGCCGACCGCGGCATCCGCGAGGGCATTTTGCGCGCCCTGATCGACAGCGCATCAAGCAGGAAATTAGGCTGATGGCCCGCGGCGATAAACCCGTTGATAAGCGCGTGCGCACCGCCCGTGGCCGTACTGCGCAATCGACCCGCTGGCTCGCACGTCAGCTGAATGACCCTTATGTGAAGCGCGCCAAGGCAGAGGGCTATCGCAGCCGCGCCGCCTATAAGCTCATCGAGCTGGACGAGAAGTTCACGATTTTGCGCGGTATGCGCTTCATCGTCGATCTTGGCGTGGCACCCGGAGGCTGGGCGCAGGTGGCGCGCAAGACGGCGCCCAAAGCGGCGATCGTGGGCATCGATCTGCTGCCCGTCGAGCCCATTCCCGGGGTTACGCTGCTGGAAATGGACTTCATGGACGATGCTGCGCCCGAGCGGCTGTTGAGCGCGCTCGGCGAAGCGCCGGACCTTGTGCTGTCAGACATGGCGGCGAACACGGTGGGCCATCAACAGACCGACCATCTGCGCACGATGGGCCTAGTGGAGGCGGCGGCGGACTTTGCCATGCGCACGTTAAAGCCGGGTGGGACGTTCGTCTCCAAGGTGTTTGCGGGTGGCACGGATGATGCGCTGCTGCGCCAGCTCAAGGCAGCTTTCAAAACGGTGAAGCACGCCAAGCCACCCGCCAGCCGAAAGGGCTCGGTCGAGTGGTTCGTAGTCGCCCAAGGTTTCAAGGGGCGCAAAGAAGGCGCGCCTGAAGAGGAGTAGCCCGAAATATTGCGACAGAGCGATGGTTTGCGCTCTTATCATTGGGTCGCCCTACGACTACAGGGTGCCCGGAGCGCGATTGAAAAGGTGAGTGCAGCATGAAGGCGGGAGGACAAGGCATGTTCCGCTCGCTCGGCATTCGCAATTTCCGCCTGTGGGTGGGCGCGGGACTCTTTTCCAACATCGGCACATGGATGCAAGGCACGGCGCAGACCTGGCTGGTGCTGACCGAACTCACCGATCATAGCGCCAGCGCCGTCGGCATCCTCACCGCGCTGCAATTTCTGCCGCAAGTGCTGCTTGTGGCGCTCACCGGATCGCTTGCCGATCATGTCGACCGGCGCAAGCTGCTCATGACCGTCCAAAGCATCCAGATGGTGCTGGCGCTGACGCTCGGCGCCGTGACGCTGCTGGGTGTCGTGCAGCTCTGGCATGTCTATCTGTTCGGCTTTCTGCTGGGCAGCTGCATGGCGTTTGAGGCGCCCGCGCGGCACAGCTTCGTCTCCGAGGTGGTGGATGACGCGCATATCGGCAATGCCGTCGCGCTCAACAGCACCGCCTTTCAACTGGCGCGCATGCTTGGCCCTGCCTTGGCGGGCGTGTGCATCGCATTGCTTGGCACGGGCTGGGTGTTCATACTCAATGGCCTCTCCTACATCATCGTCATTGGCGGGCTGATGCTCATCAATGTGGCAGATTTGCACCGCCATGAGGGCAAGCGCCAGGCCATCCGCCTGCTCGATGGCTTCCGCTATGTGCGGGAGCGGCATGATATCCGTACCGTGTTCATGATGCTCTTCTTCTTCGGCACGCTGGGCATGAACTTCGGCATCTTCATCAGCGTGATGGCGGCCACCGTGTTCCAGAAGGGCGCGAGCGAATTTGGTCTGCTCAGCTCCGTGATGGCGGTCGGCTCGGTCATCGGCGCGCTGATGGCCGCGCGGCGGGATCGGCCACGGATGCGCCACCTGATCGGCGGGGCTTTGTTCTTTGGCTGCGCGATGATGCTGGCGGCGGCGTCGCAAAGCTTCCTGCTGTTCGGCGCAGTGCTGGTGGCGGTGGGCATCGCCGCGCAGACCACGCTCACTTCGGCCACCGGCTATGTGCAATTGGCAACGGATCGCGCGATGCGCGGCCGGGTGATGGCCATCCATATGGCGATCACCCTGGGCGGCCTGCCGCTTGGCGCGCCGCTTATCGGCTGGGTGGCGGATGCTTATGGCGCGCGCGCGGCGATGGCGCTGGGTGGCGCGGCGGGGCTGATTTCCGCCACAATCGGCCTGGCCTATATGGTGCGCGCGCGGGGCTTGCGGCTGAGTTGGAGCGAAGGGCGGCCGCATGTGCATGTGCAGCCCGATCCCTACAAGCCGATGAAGGAGCCTGACTTCATGCCGCCGAACCCGGTGCCCTGAATGACGCGGCGCTGCGGCAGCGCTTATTCCTCGATCAGGTCGAGATAAGCGATCACATCATTATCCGTGGCGATGAACAGCCCATCCTGAATATCCTCGCTCTGCTGCGCGGCGAGGGCCATTGCCTCGGACAGCGAGCCGTACAGCAAGGTTTCCGCGCCGCCGCCCTCGGCATCCGAGAGATGGTAGAGCCGTACGGTGACGCCGTCGGATGTGCTGCGCATCAGTGCATGCTCCCGGTCTTGCCCTTGAGGCCAAGCTCATGGGCCAACCCATCCAGATTAGCGCCAGGGCGCACCACCAGCCATTGATCGGGCGTGCGGCCATCGATCACCGTCACCGCGCCCTTGGGGCACAGGTCGACACAGCCAATCTCCATGATGCCCGCGCCGGACTTGGGCCCTTTGCCAAGCTGGAGCTGCTTGCGCAGCGCCTTGGCCAGCGTCTGCTTCCCCTCGGGGCCAAAGCCGCCCTTCACCTTCTTGGAGCATTTGTGGCAGATCATCACCGCCTTGGACCAGCGCGCCTTGGCGCGGCGGGTGGTCATAGGAGAGAGCTCACGCCGTCGGCTTCCAGCTCTTGCGCTCCTCGGCCACGCGCAGCACGTCATAGGCTGCCTGAATGCCCTGAAAGCGCACCGCGGCATCCTTGTCGCCGGGGCACACATCGGGGTGGCACTCCTTGGCCAGCGCGCGCCAGCTCTTGCGGATCGCTTCGAAGTCCGCGTCGCTCTCCAGCCCCAGCACATCGAGCGCGCGCATCTCATCGCGCGAGCGCGTGCCATCGCCGGGGCCTGCCCATTGATTATGCGCGCTCGTGCGATAGCCAGAGGCATCGCGCTGCTCATCATGCATCCGCGTGTTGCGCTCTTCCTCATCGAGGCCCGCAAAATAATCCCAGCCGCGATTATATTCCCCGGCATGTTCCTGGCAGAAATACCAGCGCTCCGGACTGTTGGGGGATTTGGGCGCGGGGCAATTGCCCGGCTGCTCACAACCATGCCGATCACACAGCCGCACAGCCTGCGCCTCCCGCCCGGAGCCATAGCCCCGCCAGCGGGGGAATCCCCAATCATTGGATTGCCGTGCTTTTACCATCCGACCCACTTAGTGCGCGGCGGCTGGGAAATCCACCGTGGCGGGGGTGGGGTGGTGGAGAAAGGTTATAATATCGGGCCACGGGAAGGTTAAAGAACAAGCTCCAAAAGCAGTAACCGCTTTTGCTCGGTGGCTAGAACGTCTGTCTCATAAGCTAGTGATGCTAGTTCGCAGTGAGACTCGCGGTTCGATCTCGAACCTGTGGACATCAATCATGTGATTGAGCGCGGACGCGAATATGTGCCCCAGGCAAAGGCGATGAAAATTATCAAGAGCCCTAAAGATGCCATCAAACTTCCGGGAAAAATCGCGCTACCCGGATGAACGATGCCGGTTAGCACGCCAATGTTCGCCGTTCGCCAAAGCAATAAAAACCCGATGGAAGCAATAATGGATGCTGGCATCAAGAACGGCACCAACACCATGACAAACGCTAGATCATAAGTGTGCATCGGTACGAGAAATGCGATGGTCGCAATCGCCAAAGCAATCGATCTTTTTGCAACAATCATCGCAATGATCAGTGCTAGCGCGATTAAAAGCAAAGGTGGCAAGGATATTCCGATGAGGTCAAACAAGTGCCACAAGCCCGTCATGTTTTCGGCATTATTGGCTGCAATACCAGGCGCGCTATATCTCCCAATTGCGTTGAGGAAGCCCATGATGCTCTGTTCCGAAAGCACGGGGAGGGTTGCAATGAGAGCAATAGCGCCTGCTGCCAGCGCTGGTCGAACCAAATCGGCGCGCAACATAGATAAGAAAAAGAAAATTATGGCGATATTCGGCTTCAGCGACAGGATCACAAGCCCCAGAAATAACACCCAGGGACGATCATAACGCCAGCCATGCATGAAAGCCGAAACGCCGAGGAAAACAAGCATAGCGGTCTGTCCAATGCTAATAGCAACAGACACGTCCTGCATAAGAGACAGGAAGGTTAGAAGAAGTACAAAAGCCAGAATTTTCTTTGGGAAGATGAGCCAAGTACCGACGACCAGGCATGCATAGTTGATGACGTTCCAAACCAGTGCCGCCAAAGGAAACTTTAGCGAGCCGAGAAGAACGGCGAGCGGCCACCAGTTTGGCGGATAAACCCAAAAGTGGGAAACTGGACCCTCTCCGAAAATCAGAAAATAACGATCTGCAAAGGCCGGTCCATAAGGATTTAGCCCCTCCGACCATAGATTGCCAGCCAGCCAAATTAGCCGAAAGTCCAAAGCGTCGCTGTTATCGGCGACTTTCAAACCGATCCAGATCTGGGCCAAGAAACAGATTATAAACGCTACGTACAAGACGCTCTTTTGGCGCTCTGCTATGGCGAGCGAGTTGAGGAGCATTGTGGGCATATTCCGAAAACGAAATTTGTGAGCGCTATGCATGGCCTAGGACTAATCCAGCGCAGCCCGCCACGATAGCGATTTGTGATGTGATGTAAGACACGCAAGCCAAAGGAGGCTGACCTCCCCACCCCCCCCCAAAAAAATGCCAGGC
>CAMLFF010000059.1 GCA_946479185.1 uncultured Sphingobium sp. | reverse complement strand
GCGCCGGGCTGGAAGTGATGGCGCCCTTAGGTCCGATCATGTCCGCGCTGTTCATCGCAGCCTTTCTTTCAGGCTGCATTGCCTCTGCCGTTGCATCCCAGGCCAGCGTCGCGCGCATTCTGTTTGCAATGGGGCGCGCACGGCAGCTGCCTGCGCGCTGGTTTGGCCATCTCGATCTACGGTTCCGCACGCCAACTTACGCGATCTACACAGTCGCTGCGATTTCGCTCGCGATGATGTTCGCAACGCTCGATGGTCTTGCCTCATTAATCAGCTTCGGGGCGCTGTTCGCCTTCTCGGTCGTCAATCTTGCCGTGGTGGTCTTCTTTCGTGCCAAGCTGCGCACCGGATCGCTTTCTTCGATCTTGCGCTACGCTGTTTGCCCGCTGGTGGGTCTAGCCCTGACAGCCTGGCTCTGGTTCAGCCTGTCGCCAATGGCACTCCTCATCGGATTGGCTTGGCTTGCAATAGGCGCTGTTATAGTCTTCGCGCGTAAGGCGCCAAGCGAGCAAACGTGGCATGGATGACGCCCCATCGGCACATGCTTTGACGACCGCGAGCAAGAGCCGCACTGAGGACGATGACAAGACGATGATGGAAGGCCCCGAGCGCCCAATCGCGGTCAGAAAGCGCAGGGGCGATGATCCCGATCCCTATCTCGTGACATTATTTGAGCAGGTCGGCGCTGCAATCTCCCGCGTCGGATCCAACGATTTTGCGACGGCGCTCGCGGCTTTGCTGGAAGAGGCGGGAGGCTATTACTCGACCGTCTTTGCCGCTTTCTCGGACAATACACGGCCCGTGCGATTGTTCAGCAACCTCTCCCCGGCGCAGGAAGAAACAACGCTGCAGCCATATTTCGACAGCAGCTACCTGCTCGATCCCTGGTATAATATGGCGATCTCTGAAATCGCAGATGGCGTTTACCGCTTTTCCGAACGCGTGCCTGACGGGTTTCGAAAAAGCGAATATTTCCTCACCTATTACAAGTCGACAGGCTTGTTGGACGAATGCGGAATCTTTGTCCGTTTGAGCAAGCAGATCAGCGTGGTCGCCATGCTTGGCATCCGGGCTGAGGATGCAGAGGGCCGTTCACGCGGGAGAATGAAGGACCTCAAGGCGCTATTCCCGACCGTTCGGGAATTAATGTACAAGCACTGGTCCGGTCTTTCGACGATTTCCCCAAATTCGACGGAAAATTTGCAAAGCATGTGCAAAGCGCACGGCCTGGCCGGTCGGGAGATTGAAGTAACCGGGCAATTGTTGCGGGGTTACTCCAACAAAATGATTGGCCGTGAGCTAGGTATCAGTCACGAGACCGTGAAAGTGTATCGCAAGCGGATCAATCGCAAACTCGGCACGCGCAGCACACGAGAGCTTTATTCAATATTCTTCAGAAAGTCTTTCTAGGGTCGATGAGTTGTCATGACTTCGCAGCTTGCGTCAGCCAATTGCGAAAAACGGCAAGCGCGTTGCTGTGCCATCGATCTGCGCGTGCGGCAAAGCGATAGCTTCCGAGCAGGACGGGTTTAAAAGGCGTTTGGGTCGCCTGGAGCGCAACAAGCCTGCCATTGAGCCGCTCGGTGTGCGCCAGAAAATCATTCGTCAGCGCAATGCCTTGTCCGCTAATTGCTGCGTCGAGCAGCACATGGGCATGCCACAGCCGGGGGCCAGGAATCATGGAGGCAGGTGGCTTTACGCCCTGGCTCTCCAACCAACGTCGCCATTCCAGATCGCTTTCTTCATGCAGCAGGGGCATCGTCAGGAGATCGTCTGCGCTTCGCAGCCTTGCGGCAATGTCTGCGGCAAAGGAAGGGCTGGCAACTGGGTAGATCGGCGGAGCTGCCAGTTCTACCCAGCGGCAAGGCAGCGACGGCGTCGCATCGGCATCATGACGCACATATCGAATGTCGGCATCCGCCTCATTGATGGACATGTCCGGCGCATAATCCATCGGCCTCAGCTCCAACGAGATGTCAGGATGCGCCAGGGAAAAGTTCGAAAGTCGGCGACTTAGCCAGTGGTAAGCGAGGCCGGGGCTACACCAGACCAATAGTTGCTGGTCATTCCTTTTGCGCAGCATCAGCGTTGCGTTTGAAATCTCCTGCAGCGCAGCAGAAATACGCCGATGGTACTCAGCACCGTCGGCGGTCAGGGAATGCGTTCCGGTGCTGCGGTCGATCAGAGCCGTGCCGACAAAGGATTCAAGCGCGGAAAGATGCCGGCTTACGACGGCATGGTGAAGCTCCAGCAACTGGGCTGCCTTCCGGGTTCCGCCCGCGCGCCCAAAGGCTTCGAATGCCCGCAACATGGCAAGGGACGGAACAGACGGCAACGCTTTCATTGAGTTCCTTCCAATCCCGGCTTTTCGATGAAGAAAGATGACGGCACCTTAGCATGGTAGTGCGTTCTTAGCACCACTGTTGACCTTGAAAGCGTCTATCGCCCTGGTTTGCGAAAACCATAATGGCCGTACCTGATCCGCCTTGTTGCGGACCTTCCGCGAAAGGCCAGAAACGATGTCCAACAAAGATCTCCTCGCCCGTCGCGAGAAAGCCGTTCCAAGGGGCATTGCCTCCGCCACGCCGGTTTTTGCCGATCGGGCCGCCAATGCCGAGATCTGGGATGTCGATGGCAGGCGCTATGTTGATTTCGCGGGCGGTATCGCGGTTCTGAATGTCGGCCACCTCCATCCTCGCGTGATAGAGGCGGTGTCCGGCCAGCTCCAACGTTTCTCCCATACCTCGTTCCAGGTGATGGGCTATGAGAGCTATATCGAGCTGGCCGAGCGGCTGAACCTGCTTGCGCCGTTTGAAGCGGCTGCCAAGACGATCCTGTTCACCACAGGCGCCGAGGCGACCGAAAATGCCGTAAAGATCGCGCGCGCGGCGACCGGTCGAAGCGGCATCATATCCTTTACCGGCGGTTTTCATGGGCGCAGCGCGCTTGCCAGCGCGATGACTGGAAAGGTGAATCCCTATAAATGGCAGTTCGGCCCCTCGTTGCCCGACGTGTTTCATGTGCCTTTTCCGAACGAATCTCAGTCGGTTTCGATCGCTGACAGCCTCAAGGCGCTCGACTTTCTGTTCATGGCAGACATCCATCCAGCGGGTGTTGCGGCAATCATTGTTGAGCCCGTGCAAGGGGAAGGCGGGTTTAACGTCGCGCCCCCAGAGTTCCTGCGCGCGTTGCGGGCGATTTGCGACAAGCATGGCATCTTGCTGATTGCAGATGAGGTGCAGACCGGCTTTGCCCGGACGGGCAAGATGTTCGCTATCGAACATAGCGGTGTCGAACCGGATCTTGTTGCTGTCGCAAAATCATTGGCGGGTGGATTCCCGCTCTCGGGTGTCATTGGGCGTGCATCGGTTATGGACCTTGTAGAGCCCGGTGGGTTGGGCGGCACTTATGGCGGTTCGCCGATTGGTTGCGCCGCTGCTTTGGCCGTTCTGGACATCATCGAAGATGAGCAACTGCTTGCCCGGTCTGCAGCAATTGGGGCCAGAGTGCGCACACGTATCGAAGGATGGCGGGCCAGGAACGATCTTGAGAGCATTTCCGAACCGCGTGGACTTGGCGGCATGATCGGATTTGACATCATCGATCCCGCCAGCGAGGCGCCGCGCGCCAATGGTGCAAAGCTTGTCTGCTCGCGCGCACTGGAAGCAGGCCTGGTGCTGCTCAGTTGCGGCGCCATTGGCGAAACTGTTCGCATTCTCGTGCCTCTGACGGCTTCGGACGACATTGTTGATGAAGGGCTCGACGCAATCGAGACCGCGCTTTCGGCAGCGGCATGACCATGATGACCTTATCGCGCCCTGACCTTTTGCGGCATCAGGCATATGTGGGCGGCAGCTGGATCAGCGCGTCGAGCAGCATCACAGTCACCAACCCCGCGACCGGGCAGCCGATCGGTGTGGTGCCCAGCCTTTGCGCAGCGGATGTTCAGGCTGCCGTCGAGGCTGCGCAAACGGCTCAACCGGCTTGGCGTTCAACACCAGCCGGTGAGCGAGGGAGTGTGCTGCGCAGGTGGGGCGAACTCATGCTCGAGCATCGCGACGATCTGGCGCGCATCATGACGATCGAGCAAGGCAAACCTCTGGCAGAGGCACGTGGTGAGGTCGGCTACGCTGCATCCTTTTTAACATGGTTCGCTGAGGAGGCCCGCCGGAGTTACGGAGATGTGATACCCGGCCAGGCTGCGGACAAGCGGCTCACGGTATTGCGTGAGCCGGTGGGCGTCGTTGCAGCCATCACACCGTGGAATTTTCCTCTCGCCATGATTACCCGTAAGGCCGGTCCCGCCATTGCGGCTGGCTGCACGATCATCGTCAAGCCATCGGAGCTCACGCCCTTTTCCGCACTGGCGCTTGCTGTGCTTGCAGAAGAGGCAGGCGTTCCCGCAGGCGTCTTGAACGTGGTGACTGGCGCGCCGAAGGACATTGGAGATGTGCTGGTCTCCCACCCGGCCATCGCCAAGATGAGCTTCACCGGCTCGACGGCGGTCGGCAAGATGCTCGCGGCGCGCTGCATGGAGACCGTCAAGCGCGTATCCCTCGAACTGGGTGGCAACGCGCCGTTTCTGGTGTTTGACGATGCTGATGTGGAGGCCGCGGTTGACGGTGCAATCGCCTCCAAATTCCGCAATGCTGGCCAGACCTGCGTTTGCGCCAACCGCTTCCTTGTACAGAGCGGCATTTACGACCGTTTTGTGGCCCGGCTTGCGGAGCGTGTCGCAAATCTGCGTGTTGGAAGCGGGTTGGAAGCCGGCGTTGAGGTGGGGCCGCTCATCAACGCTGCAGCGATCACGAAGGTTCAGGCCCACGTGGCAGATGCCATCGCACAGGGCGGCAAGGTGCTGGCCGGGGGTGAGGTTAGCGGGGAGGGGCTTTTCTTCCAGCCTACGCTCATTGCCGATGTGCCAGCCTCAGCCCTGTTGTGCAAAGAAGAGACGTTTGGTCCCGTCGCCGGTGTCGTGCGCTTTGAAACTGAAGCGCAGGCCATTGCCCTTGCCAATGATACGAGGGCGGGGCTCGCTGCCTATCTCTATACGTCTGACCTCTCCCGAAGCCACCGCGTCAGCGAGGCCTTGGAATATGGGATGGTCGGTTTGAATACCGGGCTCATCTCGACCGAAGTCGCGCCTTTTGGTGGCATCAAGGAGTCCGGATTAGGCCGCGAAGGGTCACGCTATGGGATGGACGAGTATCTCAACATGAAGCTTGTCTGCACGGCGGTTGCGGCTGGGTAAAGCCATCGAGGTTTTGTTCCTCCTGACAGATCGGAAACTATATTCCTGGAGCAATCGATCTGATTGGATCGGGTCGATTGCTCCAGGCCAATTGATATCGCTCGCCTGTTATCTCAATGCTTCGCGGCTTTGGTTGCACCAATGCCGGTCTCGGACCGCACGCGTTGAGCGATATAGCCAGCCCGATCCAGCGCGGCGCGTGCGCTGTGGTCAAAGCGCGAGATCAGCCAGATCGCGAAGAAGCCCAGCGGCATCGAGATGAGTGTTGGCGATGCCAGCGGGAAGATTGGCTCGGCATAGCCAAGCTGCGCGACCCAGATCGTCGGTGAGAGCAAGGTCAGCACCACGGCCGTCATCGCCCCGATTGCCGCGCCCCAGGCGACGCCGCGCGTTGTGCAATCTTTCCACAGCATCGAGAGCAGCAGCGCCGGGAAATTGCTCGACGCAGCGACCGCAAAGGCCAGGCTCACCATGAAGGCGACATTCTGCTTTTCAAAGATAATGCCAAGCAGCACGGCGAGGATGGCGAGCGCCAACACGGTGATGCGTGACAGCCGCAGTTCGGCGACGGGATCCGGCTCTCCCTTGCGCAAGACCGATGCGTAAAGATCGTGGCTGATCGTCGAAGCGCCCGCCAGCGTTAGCCCGGACACGACCGCTAAAATGGTCGCAAAGGCCACGGCGGAGACGAAGCCCATGAAGATATTGCCGCCAACAGCCTCTGCCAGATGGATCGCCGCCATATTATTGCCGCCCCGCATCGCGCCGGTCGCGGGATCGAAGAAGGCGGGATTTGCCCCGACGAGAATGATCGCGCCGAAGCCGATCACGAACGTGAGCAGGTAGAAATAGCCGATCCAGCCGGTCGCCCACAACACTGATGTGCGGGCGGTCTTCGCATCTGGTACGGTGAAGAAACGCATGAGGATGTGGGGTAGCCCTGCCGTGCCGAACATCAGCGCCATGCCGAGCGACACCGCAGAGGCGGGGTCCTTGATGAACCCGCCGGGGGCGAGAATGCCCAGCGCCGATTTGGCGGCGCTCACCGGGTCGGCACCGCCCTTTTCGGCAAGCTCCGCCTTCACAGCCACAGCTTGCGAGAACAAGGCGTCGAGCGAAAAGCCCACATGATAGAGTACCGCCAGCGTCATGAATGTCGCGCAGCCCAGCAGCAGAACGGCCTTGATGATCTGCACCCAGGTCGTGGCGATCATCCCTCCGAACAGCACATAGATGGTCATCGCCAGTCCGACCGAGCCGACCGCGTACATATAGGGGATGCCGAACAGCAATTGGATGAGCTGCCCTGCGCCGACCATCTGTGCGATCAGGTAGAAGAGAATGACGGTGAGCGAACTGAAGGTGGAGGAGAGCCGCACCGGCGCCTGCCCGAACCGAAATGCTGCGGCGTCGGCAAACGTGTATCGGCCAAGGTTCCGCAGCCGCTCAGCGAGCAGGAACAATATGATCGGCCAGCCCACAAGAAAGCCGGTGGAATAGATCAGCCCATCATAGCCATCAGCGAAAATAAGGGCTGAAATGCCAAGGAATGAGGCAGCGGACATATAATCGCCTGCAATCGCAAGGCCATTCTGTCGCCCCGTAATGCCTCCTCCCGCTGAATAGAAATCAGCCGTGGTGTGGGTGCGGCGTGCCGCCCACCATGTGATCCCCAAGGTTATGGCAATGAATAGCGAGAAGGTAAGGATCGCTGGCAAGTTGACGGCGGACCCCGCACCAGTTGAGGCCTGAGCCATGCCGGGGATAGAGAACAGGCCGATGAAGCGCAGGAGGCGGAGCAAGAACAGGGTCATAGGTCATGCTCGTCGAGCAAGGCAGCGGTATCCGCATCAAACCGGCGGTTGGCGATTACAACATAGATCGCCGTCAATCCAATGCCCGAGAGAATGACGAACAAGCCGATCGGGATGCCGATGGTCATTGTCATGTTTCCGATCGGCTTTCCCAGAAAGGGCCCAGCGAAGGCAACGAGCAACATATATCCAATGAAGATCGCCACAACGAGAAAGCTCAGGCCCCACGATATCCGACTGCGAAGCAGAACCAGCGACTGGTAACGTTTATCTTCGGCTACTCGGTGCAAGAGATCGTCTGCCTCGCGCTCGTTCATGATTCCCTCCCTGTTTTGCTACGTGTATGACACGACAAGATCGTTCAACCCAGACTAGTTGCGCGCGATGCGCGATGCGAGGCCAACGCTCGGCACCGGATTCATGGTCATTCAATTCGGTGGATGCGCGAAGGCGGCGATGCATTATCCGCCACATTAAGCTTGGGGCTGTTATGTTCTTACGATCATTCCCCTCCTCCCGCTTACTGTCTGAACGATCAGCGGCCGCGCGCGAAAATGTCGACATCAATGAAGTTAGCCATAGCTTGGTAACCTGCATCGTTGGGGTGAAGATGGTCGCCGGAGTCGAACTGGGACTTTAAACGAAGCGCGTCAGTCGGCTCACGCAAGGCGCGATCGAAATCAAATAGGCCGTCGCATTCCTGATTGCTCCTTGACCAGCTGTTCACTCGCTGACGCAGGCGCTCATTCTCCTCGGAGAAGTAGAAGGACCCCCCGAACGGGAGCATTGTTGCGCAAAAGACCCGAATCCCGCGCTGGTGAGCTCTGGCGATGAGTTGGCGATAGGCGCCCACGATTACCTCGTAAGTCACCGGTGTCGTAGGAGCGGTTTCACGCCCGACCGCGCCAATGTCATTAATGCCTTCAAGCAGGATCACATGGCTTACCGACGGAAACGCAAGCACGTCGCGATCAAAGCGCGCGAGTGCTGATATGCCCCACCCATCAGCCACCAAGCGATTTCCAGAGATTCCAGCGTTCGCCACGACGACATCTGACACGCGCTCTTTAAGCAGCCTTGCAGCGAGCAGATCGGGCCAGCCACGCGCGTCGGGTGACGTCATGCCGGTTCCATCTGTGATAGAATCACCAAATGCAACGATGACGTTCGGACGCTGCGACTTCGGCGAGACCAACACCGCTGAAACAATTGGGCGAACGAAGAGTTGGCGAGGATCGGATAGGGTCGGCACCATCGTTTGGTCCAAGTTCGGAATATATTCCGACCAGCGGGCGCTATCCGACTGGCTATGTGTAAAGCGCTCCGGCAAGTGAACACTGACGAGTAGCTCTTGGCCTGGCGTGACTGCGAGCGGCACTGGATCGCTTACGGCAGGGCTACCTGCCGGCATGACCACAGAGGTTGCACCGCCAAAAGTGACCTTAAGGAAGCGCGGCTTTCCGGCATCTTGAAGCCTGACGGTAACGTTATCGACACGCAGCGGTGCGGCACCGGCTTCATTGGAAAGGCGCAGCGCAAGCTGCTCACCGCCAGCCCAAAGCGTGAGCTTATATCGAACGGTTCCGGCTATCTCTTGAGGCGGCGGGATGACTTCAGGCGGAACATTGCGGATCGGGGCTGCGGGAGCGGACAGATAGGCGGGTACCCACAGCTTCACAATGTCGTCATTCCCGTAAGCTGTCGTTGGAAGAAGCCCTGAGATCGCAGCCAGGAGTATCGCGCACTTCGTGATAGGTCGTCGCTCGATCTCCATTATTTTTAGGCCCCTTTCCTCACTACCGATTTGGTACCGGCGAACGCACAACACAGCGCCGGAGCGATCTGACCGAAGCCAGCTTCGAGGGTAAACCTTGTGCGGAGCCAACTGGTTCGAAACATCTCAACGCATCGTCGGCAGATCATCACCATAGGAGCAAAGTTCTGAAAATTTCCGGCGAAGTTGCTAACCAACCTGATTGCTCGGCGGCGCATAACAACGCGCTACCGACGCCCCAGCTTGGGATGGGGTCATAAGATTGGTGATATTTTCGGCGCCGGGTTCACGCGGTTTTGGGCGAAGGCGCAGGAGCGACAATCCCGCCGAATGCCTATAACATGCCGGATATTGATCGGCTAGGAGTTCGAAGACGACCGCTGAAGTCCGATATCTGGCGGAGACGCCGGGATTCGAACCCGGGGTGCCCCATTCAGGGCACGACGGTTTAGCAAACCGCTGGTTTCAGCCACTCACCCACGTCTCCGCTCTCACCGGGGGGAAGTGGCTCCCGATCCGGCTAAGCCCCGGCCTATAACCGGGCAATTCGAGCATGGCAACGGCGGCAATGCCTTCTCACGCACAAATCGTGCGCGTCGCAATATCTGGCTACGTCGGAGCGCTGGGTTGCGCCGGAGGGGACGAGAATTCGAGCGCGTCGATCAAGCGATCCGGGGGTCGCGGTCGCCCCAGCCATCAATGCCAGTGCAGCTTTTAGACGACTCGACTTTAACACGAGTTCCAATCTTGACGCGAATAAACGCGGAATATGCACCTTGGTTGCGGACGGTCCATTCGCTCTGCCTTGTTGTGGGTTCGATTCGGCGCACGGCTCGTCGCACGGATTCGCCGGGAGGGCCTTCATCTGCTAGCAGCCCGCTCACCAATGTAATGACGTATAACAGGGCAATCGGGTGGCAGTGAACAAGACAACTCCCGGAGGGATCATCGCGCGCCTGCTATCTCTCGCCCCTGAGCGAGAGGTTTTTCTCCGCAGTGGCGGGCAGGTTCGGTTCCTTCGTATCACGACACGTTTCCAATTGATCGGCGCTGCCATCGTGGCGGTGATCGCGCTGCTGTGGGCTGTGGGCACCGGCGCGATGCTGTGGAATCACGCGAGCATACTTATGGAGCGCGGCGCTGTTGCGCAGGATCGCGCGGCGATCGATTCCCGTGAAGCGAAGGTCGACGCGTATCGTAATTCCGTCGATCATATCGCCCGCGATATCGAGCAGCGGCAGAAGGCGTTGGAAGACATATTGCGCGCCAATCTCGGTGCGGGGCTGGAGGGCGGACGTGGCGCTTTGCCCACCGTTGAAGCGCCCGCGAAAGACGCACAGTCCGGCACGCCGCTGAGCGCAGCGTCTCCGCAGGCACGGCTGCATGGTTTGCAGCAGAAGCAGATCATGTTCGAAGGGCGCCTTGCCGATGCAGCGCAGGCGCGCCTGACGCAGGTGGAAAAGGCGATCCGCAGCTTTGGGCTCGATCCCGCGCGGCTTGCAGGGCGCGCGCAGGCGCAGGGTGGTCCATTCCTGCCTGTCTCCGCCGCGATTGCCGCAGAGCCGGAGTTGCGCGAACTCGCCATGCTGCTCACGCGCCTCAACATGATGGAAGCGACGCTGGCGGCGATCCCATCGGGCAAGCCCACTGCGGCACCTGCGACGACAAGCTCCTATGGCTATCGTCGCGATCCCTTCAATGGCGCGCTTGCCTTCCATTCGGGCATCGATTTTCGCGGCGCTTATGGTCAGGCTATTCTCGCCGCCGCGCCGGGCAAGGTGATCTATGTCGGGGATCGCCAGGGCTATGGCAAAGTGGTCGAGATCGATCATGGCAAGGGGCTGACGACGCTCTATGCGCATCTCTCCGGCTATGGCATCAAGGCGGGGCAGAAAGTGACGCGCGGGCAGGCGATCGCGCGCATGGGCTCAACGGGCCGTTCGACCGGAACGCATCTGCATTTTGAAGTGCGCGTCAACGGTGCGGTCGTCAATCCGCGCCCCTTTCTGGAGGCCCGACAGGATGTTCTCGAAGTCCAGCAAACGGCCAAGCGCCGGGTTACCGACAGTGGCCACCGGGGCTAGGCACACGCCCTATTCGATTATCGGTGGCGATGTCGCTATCACGGGCAATATCGAGGCCAGCGTGGATCTGCATATCGATGGCAGGATAGAGGGCGACATTGCCTGTGCGGCGCTGGTTCAGGGTGCCGAGAGCCACATCAAGGGCCATGTGAGTGCCAAGAGCGCGCGGATCGGCGGGACGATCGATGGATCGCTTCATGCGGAAGAGCTGGTGATAGAGGCCAGCGCGCGCATCACGGGCGATGTGACGTATGAGACGATCAGCATCGCGACGGGCGGCCAGATCGATGGTCGCATGACGCATCTTTCGCGCTCCGCGGACCTCAAGCTGGTTGCCAGCGAGGCTGGGTGAAGCCTCAGCGCTCCCGCGTAGCGCTGAACTTGATGTCTGGGTGGCGTTCGGACTGATAATTTACGTCCCAGGCGGATCGCGCGAGGAACACGGCCTTGCCGTCCCGGTCCTTCGCCATGTTCGTGCGATTGATGCTGGTGAATTCCTCTACCAGGCGCACATCGCCGGAGATCCAGCGGGCGGTGTCGAATGGCGCCATTTCCAGCACGGCGGCCACCTTATATTCCGCATCCAGCCGGCTGATGAGAACTTCCAGCTGGAGCTGGCCGACAACGCCGATGATCCACTGGCCGCCAATCTCGGGATAGAAAACCTGGATGACGCCCTCTTCGGAGAGATCGTCCAGCGCCTTGCGCAACTGCTTGGTCTTGGTGGGATCCTTGAGTGCGATGCGGCGGAGGATTTCCGGCGCGAAATTGGGCAGGCCGGTGAAGCGTACATCCGCCTTTTCAGACAGCGTATCGCCCACGCGCAAGGTGCCATGGTTGGGAATGCCGATGATATCGCCGGGGAAGGCTTCATCGGCAATCTCGCGATCTTGCGCGAAGAAGAGGATCGGCGAATGCACCGCGATGGGCTTGCCGCTGCCCGATGGCGTGAGCTTCATGCCGCGGCGGAACTTGCCTGAGCACAGCCGCATGAAGGCGATGCGATCACGGTGCTGCGGGTCCATATTGGCCTGCACCTTGAAAATGAAGCCCGTCACATCCGCACGCTCTGGCTCGACCGGGCCGGGTTCGGCAGGCTGGGTGCGCGGTGGCGGGGCATGGGCGGCCAGCGCCTCGATCAGCTCACCCACGCCAAAGCGCTTGAGCGCCGAGCCGAAATAGACGGGCGTGAGGTCGCCATTGCGATAGGCTTCGATATCGAAGCTCGCATAGCCGCCCTGCGCCAGCTCGGTCTCATCGCGCAGGCGCTTGAGGCCCTGGGATGTGAGCTGCTCGGCGAGCTTGGGATCATCGAGGCCGCTATATTGGGTGAAGCTGCCGTCAAATTCCTTGCTCGGGCCAACGGGCTGCATCAG
>CAMLFF010000058.1 GCA_946479185.1 uncultured Sphingobium sp. | reverse complement strand
GGCGGCGGGCGCGGCATGAAGGTCGTGCCGACCGAGGAAGAATTTGAGAGCCTGATGTCGCAGGCCAAGAGCGAGGCCAAGGCGGCGTTCGGCGACGACACTGTCTACATGGAAAAATATCTCGGCAATCCGCGCCACATCGAGTTCCAGATTTTTGGCGATGGCGAGGGCAATGCCATCCATCTGGGCGAGCGCGATTGCTCGCTCCAGCGCCGCCACCAGAAGGTACTTGAAGAAGCGCCCTCCCCCATCATCTCAACCGCCGAGCGGGACCGGATGGGCGGCATAGTCTCCAAGGCGATGGCCGACATGAAATATCGCGGCGCAGGCACCATTGAGTTCCTGTACGAAAATGGCGAATTCTACTTCATCGAGATGAACACCCGCATTCAGGTGGAGCATCCGGTGACCGAGATGATCACCGGTTTCGATCTGGTGCGCGAGCAGATCCGCATCGCCGAGGGCCGCGCGCTCTCCGTCACGCAGGAAGACCTGGTGTTCACCGGCCACGCCATCGAATGCCGCATCAATGCCGAGGATCCCAAGACCTTCATGCCCTCACCCGGGCAGGTGAAGATGCTCCATGTGCCGGGCGGCATGCACGTCCGCGTCGATAGCGCGCTGTATCAGGGCTATAATGTGCCGCCCTATTATGACAGCATGATCGGCAAGCTCATCGTCTATGGCCGCACCCGCGAGGGCTGCCTGATGCGCCTCAAGCGCGCGCTTGACGAGTTCGTCATCGACGGCATGAAGACCACCATCCCCCTCCACCAGCGCCTGCTCGCCGAACCGGACGTGCAGAATGGCGACTATACCATCAAGTGGCTGGAAGAGTGGCTGGAGCGCACGAAGGACGATTGAGCGAACAATGAAAGCCACCATCTACCACAACCCGCGCTGCTCCAAATCGCGCGAGACGCTGGCGCTGCTTGAGGCCGCGCCGGGCGTCGAGGTGGAGATTGTGGAGTATCTCAAGACCCCGCCTAGCCGCGAAACCCTCGCGGCGCTTTACACCAAGGCTGGCATGACGCCGCGTGATGGCCTGCGCAAAGGCGAAGATGGCGCGAAGGCGCTCAAGGGCGCGGACGACGACGCGATTCTGGACGCGATGGCGGCGGACCCGATCCTGATCGAGCGACCGCTGGTGGAGACCGACAAGGGCGTGCGCTTGGGCCGCCCGCCAGAGAAGGTGCGCGAGATCCTTTAGGATCATTTGATTTGTAAACCCTTAGCACCTCCTCACCAAACGGCGTGGCCGCGAGCACGTCTGTGCCGGATTATTTTGCGCGGCGCGCGGACCTTGCCATTCAAGCCTGCAGCCCTTGGCCCTCATTATTTGGAACCTGTCAGGCCTTCATCGATTTGGCCCAGCATGCAAAGTCTCACGGCTATTCAGCTGCACCACCTCCCCCATCGTCGCGAGAGCCAATAATGACCGACACCGCGGACATCTCCGCCATCGACTTCGATCGCTCAGATGTCGAGCTTTTGGGATCGCTCACCGATCAAAGCGCCGCAAAATTCCTGCATGATTTGCGCGGCGTTGCCGATGGCACAGGGCCGATACTCATCTCTATCACTACGCCGGGCGGCGAAGCGGAAATGGCGCGCCGCATCGTGCTGGAGCTTGAACGTCTACGCGCGCGGTCAGAGCGGCGATTGATCTTCGTCGGCAAGACGGAATGCTACTCTGCGGGTATGACCATCATGTCCGCCTTCCCGGTCGCGGATCGCTATCTCACGCCCGATTGCCGGCTTTTAATCCATAGCCGCCAGCTTGAGAAGACCCTCACGCTGTCAGGACCAATCAGAGAAAGCCTTCCACAAATCGAAGCGCTCGCATCTCAGATTCAGGTTGGAATGCAGTTGGAAGATGAGGATTTCGCGCGCCTGATCGCCGATAGCGACATCTCCATGGACGAGGTCATGAAGAAGGCACCTTCCAACTGGTATCTCTCCGCTGACGAGGCACTCGAAAGGCGGCTTATTGCTGACATTATCTGATCAGCTCCAAGCCACCCAATTCGATCAAACCGCCAAATCCTTCGCCACCACCGGCAGCGCGCGCAAGCGCTTGCCCGTCGCCGCGAAGATCGCATTCGCCACAGCCGGGATCACCGGCGGCAGGGCTGGCTCGCCCAATCCCGTCGGTGGATTGTCCGAAATCACCCATTCGACCACCACGTCATCGGGCGTATCGATGATGCGCGGCAGCGGATAATCATGGAAGTTGGTGCGGTTGGCGGCGCCTTCCACAAATTCGATCTTCTGGCCGGAGAGCGCCTGGCCGATACCATCGATCACCGATCCCTGCGCCTGATGCAGCGCGTTGATCGGGTTGATGATCTGGCTGCCCACATCGCCCGCGACCCACACCTTGTCCACCTTAACACGGCCATTTTTCGCTACGGTCAGGTCCACAATCTCGGCGAAATAGCCGCGATGGCTGTAGAAGAAGCCAAAGCCCCGGCCCTTGCGCACGCCCCCACCAGCATCCCCGCCAGAGCGGCCTTTCCAGCTCGCCATCTGGCACACCTTGTCGATCACGGCGCGGGCACGGCCCGTGTTGAACTCGGGCTTGCTGCCATCGGGTGAGGCAGCGCCGTCGCTGCTGATCACCCGCGCCTCGCCCAGCGTGCGGCGCAGGAACTCCGGCAGATCGAGTCCGCCTGCCAGCGCCACCTCATCGAGGAAGCTCTGGAACACGAAGGCCATCGCATTGGAAGTTGGCGCGCGCAGATAGCCGGTAGGCACATTGCTCTCGAGAACAGTCTGGCCGAAATCGACATGATCGATCAGCTGCGCGGGGAATTCGGTCGCGCCCATCGCCGCGCCGGTGCCGGGCTTGCCACCCTTGCCGACCGTAACGAAATGATCCTTGAGCGCAACCAGCGCGCCCTTGGCGTCAATGCCTGCCGTGAAATTATGCCAGCCGCCTGCGCGGTAGAAATCATGACGCAGATCGTCCGTGCGCGTCCAAATCATCTTGATCGGGCGACCCGGCAGCGCGCGGGCAATCTGCGCAACCTGCACCATATAATCATTGGAAAGGCGGCGGCCAAAGCCACCGCCGATGCGCGTCATATGGATGGTGATCGCCTCGGGCGCGATGCCCAGCGCCTCGGCCACCACCTTGCGTCCATCGCCGGGGTTCTGCGTAGGCGCCCAGAAGGTGATCTTGCCGTCCTTAAACTCCGCCGTGCAATTTTGCGGCTCCAGCGTCGCGTGGGAGAGGAAGGGATATTCATATTTGGCGGTGACGGTCTTGGCGGCGCCCTCCATCGCCTTGGCCACATCGCCCTTTTGCAGGATCGGCCCGGCAGGCGCGGCGTCCATCGTGGTGGCGGCGCTGGCGGCAAAAGCGGCAGTCGAAAACTGCTTTTGCGCATCGGTCGACCAGACAGGTTTCAGCACCGAGCGGGCGCGATTGGCGACCCACCAGCTCTCCGCAACGATCACCACGGCATCCTTGGCGCCCTTGATGTCGTAAGCGCTGTTGATCGCCATCACGGCCAGCACGCCCGGTTGCTTCTTGACCGCAGCTTCATCAAAGCTGACGAGCGTGCCGCCAAAAGCGGGGCACGCCTCAATCGCGGCATAGAGCATGCCAGGCTTGACCACATCAATGCCGAACAATGGCTTACCCGCGACGATGGCAGGCGTATCCACACCATGCTTGGATTTGCCGATGATCTTGAACGTCTTCGGGTCCTTCAGCGCCACCGTCTTGAGGTCCGGCGCTGCCACCTTCGCGGCATCGCGCGCCAGCGAGGCATAGGTCGCCACGCGCTTGCTGGGGCCATGCGTCACCGTGCCCGCCGAGGTGGTCAGCGTCTCCACGCCCACACTCCATTTGGCCGCTGCAGCAGCCAGGAACATCTGCCGTGCCGCCGCGCCAACCTGTCGCATCGGCGTGGTGAAGCTACCACCGGCGATCTGGAAGCCGTAAACATTGGCATCGGCAATCGTCGTCTCCGCCGTTACCTGTGTCCAGTCGACATCCAGCTCCTCGGCGATGAGCATGGGCAGCATCGTCTTGACGCCCTGGCCGACCTCAGGGTTTTTCGCGCCGATGATGAAGCTGTTATCCGGATTGACCCGCACATAGGCGTCGATCACGATGGCCTTGTCGCCCGGCGTGGCAGCAAAAGCGATGCGTGCATCGAAGCTGAGCACGGCCCCGCCAATGATGCTCGCCTTGAGCAAAGCGCGGCGATTGAGGGTGAGCGCGTTCATGCAGCCGCTCCTTCTTTGAGGCCAGCGGCCTGCTTGATGGCAGCGCGAATGCGCAGATAGGTTGCGCAGCGGCAGATATTACCGGTCATCGCCTGATCGATCTGGGCGTCGGTTGGCTGCGGCGTCTTGTTGAGCAGCGCCGTGGCGGACATGATCTGCCCGGCCTGGCAATAGCCGCACTGGGGCACGTCCAGCTCATTCCATGCGTCGCTGATCTTCTTGCCGACGGGCGTCGTTGCGACCTTCTCGATGGTGGTGATTTGCTTGCCGACAGCTGTGCTCACTGGCGCGGTGCAGGAGCGCACGGCCTGGCCATCCACCATCACCGTGCAAGCGCCGCACAGCGACATGCCGCAGCCGAATTTGGTGCCGAGCAGGCCCAGATCTTCGCGCAGGACCCACAGGAGCGGCTTGGCGGGGTCGGTCTCAACCTTGCGTGTTTCGCCATTCACCATCAGCATGGTTGCCATTGCCGCTTCCTCCCTCAATTATGCAGATAGAACGAACGCAGGATGATGCGATCGCCTTGTTGTCATTGTCCTTAGCACTGCAATAAGCAGCAAGAAACAGAAAGACGCACCGTGCGTCGCTGAACGTTGAAAAGATATGGAACGGTTTTTTGGACGATATTGATGGCATTATCGCAGCCGCGCGCGACTGGGCAGATGGCCCGCTGGCTCTGGCCACGGTGATCGAGGCATCAGGCTCCGCGCCCCGGCCGCGCGGCGGGCATATGCTCGTGGCGGCGGACGGGCGCTTTGCCGGGTCCATCTCGGGCGGCTGCGTGGAATATGAGGTGTTTGCGATGGCCGAGCAGGTCATTGCAGGCGGCCCCGCAAGCGTGCAATATTTCGGCAGTGAAGACCCCGGCGTCTGGCTGCCGGGCCTGCCCTGCGGTGGCCAGATTGGCGTGCTGGTGCAGCCGGTGAGCGCGGCTGGCTTTCCGCCCGCGCTGTTTGATGCGATTGACTCTGCCCGCGCGGCTGGCAAGGCGCTGCCGCTTTCGACAGACCTTGCGACCGGCAAGACCAGCCTTGGCGAGCATGAGGGGCAATATGTCCATCGCTACGAGCCTGCGCGGCGGCTGCTCATCGTGGGCGCGGTGCAGATTGCGCAGGCTCTCTCTGCCATCGCCCGCACGCTGGGCTTTGCGGTGACAATCAACGATCCGCGTGAGCGCTTCCTGAGCGCCGAGCGTTTCCCGGAGGCGGTGCTGACTGACGCGTGGCCGGACGAGGCCGTCGCCGCCTTCGCGCCCAATGCCAGCGCGGCAGTGGTGACACTCAGCCATGATATCAAGATTGACGATCCCGCGCTGGCCGCTGCGCTGGCTCTGCCTACGGGCTATGTCGGGGCACTGGGCTCGCGTGCCAATCAGGCGCGGCGGCTGGAGCGGCTAGCGGCGATGGGCGTGACGGCAGAGCAGCTGGCGCGGCTGGATGGTCCAGCTGGCATTGCTATCGGCGGCTTGGGGCCGCAGGAAATCGCGCTTTCCATTGCTGCGGGCATCGTGGCACAGCTTCGAGGCGTGCGCTGAGTTCGCCCAGCCTCGGCGTCGCGATCCTCGCTGCGGGGCGCTCGACGCGCTTTGGCGAGGCAAGCAAGCTGGACGCGCTGCTGGGTGGGCGTGCGCTGGTTGAGTGGGCAGCGGCGGTCGGGCGCGGGATCGACGCAGAGCATCATTGGCTGGTGGAGCAAGCGGATGCGCCCGTGCGAAGCGCCGTGCCGGGCTATGAGCGCCTTCCCAACCCACAGGCATCGCGTGGCATGGCATCATCGCTCAAGGTCGCTGCGCTGGCGGCACAGGCGCGCAATGTGGATGCATTGCTCGTCCTGTTGGCGGACATGCCCTTTGTGACTGCAGCGCATCTGAGGGAGCTTATAGCCCAATCGGCGGCACATCCTGACCAGCCGGTCTTTTCTGTCGGGCCGGATGGTGTCGCGCAGCCGCCTGCTCTGTTTCCGTCCACCTTCCTGCCCGCACTTGCTGCGCTGGAAGGAGGCAAGGGCGGTCGATCGCTTTCGCAAGCCGCGATCTTGGTCGCATGCCCGGCGGATCAGCTGTTGGATATCGATACTGTAGATGAGCTCGCTCAGGCGGCCGTGTTAGCGCCTCAGATCTCGACCTGACTGCCCAGCTCGATCACGCGGTTGGTTGGCAGGCGGAAAAACTCCATCGGGCTCTCCGCGTTGCGCAGCATCCAGGCGAACAGCTTCTCGCGCCACAGCCGCATCCCCGGTCGCGCGGAAGGCAGCAAGGTCTGCCGGGTGAGGAAGAAGCTGGTTTCCATCATTTTGAAGTTAGTGCCGCAATCGCTCACATGCGCGAGTGCATCGGGCACATTGGCCTCTTCCATGAACCCATAGCGCACGATGAGGCGGAAGAAGCCGCGCCCCAGATCCTCGATCTGATAACGCATGGCGGGATCGACCGTCGGCACGTCCGCCACCTTCACCGTTAACAGCACCACGCGCTCATGGAGCACTTTATTGTGCTTGAGATTATGCAGGAGCGCGTGCGGCACGCCATCCGGCGTAGAGGTCATAAATACTGCCGAGCCCTTCACCCGCACTGCGCTGTTGGCGGCAGAGGCGACGAACACCGGGATGGGCATGGCTGCCTCGCGCAGCCGATCCATCATCAGGCCACGACCCTTTGACCATGTCGTTAGCAGCGTGAAAATGATGAGGCCAACGAGCAGCGGGAACCAGCCGCCATCCGGCACCTTGGTGAGGTTGGCGGAGAAATAGGCGGTATCGACCAGGAAGAAGATGGCGAGCGCGGCGATGGAGAGGAAGCGGTTCCATTTCCACAGCGAGAAGAGCAGCACGACCAGCAGGCAGGTGTCGATGAACATCGCGCCCGTCACCGCGATGCCATAAGCCGCCGCCAGATTGCTGGAGGAGCGGAAGGAGAGCACCAACAGGATCACCATAATCATCAGGCCCCAGTTGATCACCGGGATGTAGATCTGCCCCTGGGCGCTGGCGCTGGTGTGCTTGATCTTGAGGCGCGGAATGAAGCCGAGCTGGATGGCCTGCTGCGTGAGCGAGAAGGCGCCGGTGATAACCGCCTGGCTGGCGATGATCGTAGCGAGGATGGCCAGCAACACCAGCGGCAACCGCAGCGCCTCGGGTGCCAGCAGGAAGAACGGATTGCGGATCGCTTCCTGCACTTCATTGGCTGGCAGCGAGAGAATGAACGCGCCCTGCCCCAGATAATTCAGCATCAGCCCCGGCATCACGAAGAACAGCCAGGAGACGCGAATGGGATTGCGGCCAAAATGCCCCATATCCGCATACAGCGCCTCAGCGCCCGTCACCGCGAGCACGACAGAGCCGAGCGCCAGAAAGGCGAGCGACTTGTCGACGAGGAAAAATTGCACCGCATACCAGGGGTTGAGCGCCAGCAATATCTCCGGCGCCTGCACGATATGCATCAGGCCCAAGGCGGCAAGCGTGAGGAAATAGACCAGCATGATCGGGCCAAATAATTGCCCGACCTTGGCCGTTCCTCGCGACTGAATGGCAAAAATGAAGAAAAGCAGCGTCACCGCGATGGGGATGACCAGCGGCTCAAAATGGGGGCTGACCGTGACCAGACCCTCAGATGCTGACAGAACGGACATGGCCGGGGTGATCATCGAGTCGCCATAAAAGAGCGCCGTAGCAAACACGCCCAGCAGCACGATCGGCCCGGTCCAGCGCTTGCGCCCGCTGCGCCGGTTCACCAGCGCGAGCAGCGCCAGGCTGCCGCCCTCGCCCTTATTATCGGCGCGCATGATGATCATGACATATTTGATCGTCACCACGATCATCATCGACCAGAAAATGAGACTCAGCACGCCATAAATGTGGAGCCGGTCCGGCTCGAGCGGGTGATGGCCCGCGAACGTCTCACGGAAGGCGTAGATCGGGCTGGTGCCGATATCGCCGAACACAATGCCCATTGCAGCCAGAGCGAGCTTGTTCAAGCTATCCGGGGCATGGCTCCCATGACTCGCATCCGCGCTAACGGTGCTGTCAATTGGTGATGTGTCGGGCGTAGTCACTTACCCGCCTGAACCGCAGTCATGTATTGCGCTTCCCCTGCTCGGGCTGACCCTCGAACGGGCGGCGCCGTAGCACTTCGCTCATGGTGGTGCAACGCACAGTCAGCCCGGCGGGTTGCCGCCTTGAGGCGCAGCGTCGCGCCGTTCGATCAACATATTGATCAGCGCGACGTTTCTGATCAGCTCTTCGCGCAGCTCATTGCCCTCCGGCAGACGCGCGGCGAGCTGCAACCACATCTCACGCGACTGTTCGAACTGGCCTGATTCGGCCAGCGCAAGGCCGTAGAAATAGGCAGGCGACGCGCCCTTGGGATCGAGCTGCAGCGCCTGTTGAAACGCAAAGGTTGCCGCGGGCGACAATGCGCCACCGCCATGAATGAGCAATGCATTGCCCATGCCGACCCAAAGATTGGCGTCTTTGGGATTTTCACGAAGGCCAGAGAGCAGCACATTGGCGGCATCCTGCGTGTTCCCCTGCCGCGCCAGCGCATCGGAGATGACCATCCACTTGGTCGCGCTGGAGATGCGCTCGCCGATTTCCGTGCGCTTCTTGGCCAGCGCTTCATCAAACTCGACATTGGCCTTGCCCGAGGCGACCGGCGTGCCCGCAAGGCCCGGATTGCCCTGCCAGGCATAGCCTGCAAGGCCGAGCAACAGCGCTGTCGCCACGGGAGCGGTCAGGCGTAGCGGCAGGCGTGACGCGAGCATGATGCCCGCAGCGATCATCAGCGCAATCGCGCCAGCGATAATCAAACCCGTCATGCCTTGGCTCCTTTGCGACGGCGCATGCGGCTATACGCCAGCCAGCCACCGCCGCCGATCAACAGCAAAGGCGCAGCCCAGAGCGGCCAGAGGATCGGATCATTGGTCGGCTTGTAGCTGATCCAGTCGCCATAACGCTCGATCAGCCAGGCGCGGATCGCTTCAGGGTCTTCCCCCGCGGCAATCCGCTCGCGAATCTCCGAGCGCATATCGGAGGCCATGCTGGCATCGCTGTCGGCGATCGACTGGCTCTGGCAGGTGAGGCAGCGGATCGTGTGCATGAGGGCCGACGCCTTGGCCTCCAACGCCGGATCATCGAGCTGACGATTGGCGTAGGGCGCTGGCGGTAGCGCGCTCTGCGCCGTCGCGGCCTGTGGCGCGAGCGTGGTGAGGCTGATTGCCATCAGCAGGCCGGTGAGCAGGCGCATCATGCCCCGGCCTCGCGCAGCTTCTGCAGGATGGTGTCGACATCCTGCGGGCCGATCACGCCGATATGCTGGTAGCGGATGATGCCCTTGCCATCGAGGACGAAGGTCTCCGGCACACCCGATGAGCCCATGTAAAATTGCAGCGTGCTGCGCGCATCCAGCCCGATGCGCTCATAAGGATTGCCATGGCGGGTGAGGAACTGGTCGACATCCGGGCGGGCGTCACGAATCGCAACGCCGTCGATCGGCACGCCCTGCTGGGCAAGCTGCATCAGCACCGGCGCTTCCGCGATGCAAGGCACGCACCAGCTGGCAAAAATGTTCAGCAGGCGCGGCTTGCCGTTCGCCAGATCGCGCGTGGAAAGACCTGGCTTGCTTGATGATGCAGCGGGCATCGCCAGCACTGGCACTGCCTTGCCGATCATCCGGGACTGGATGACCGTCTGCTGCTCGCGATTGAGGCCAAGCGAGGCAATCGCCAGGAAAATCACATAAGCGCCGAGCGGCACCCACAGGATGAGCGAGCGCTTCATCTTCATGCTGGCACCTGCTCGCCATCGAGCGCAGGCGCGCGATCCAGCTTGGGGCGCTCACGCCGTACCCGGCCAATCAGCGCCAGCACACCGCCAAGCGCAATCATGACTGCCCCGCCCCAGATGAGCGTCACGAACGGCTTCCACCAGATGCGCAATTGCCAGCGGCCATTTTCCAGCGCCTCGCCGAGCACGAGATAGAGTTGCCCGTTCCAGCGCGTGATCTGCACCGATTCATTGGTGGGCGTTGGCGGATCGGAGAAGAAGCGCGCTTGCGGCTTAGCGGTGCCGATCACCCGGCCATCACGGCTGATGGTCAGTGAGGCTTCCATTGCCGTCCAGTTCGGCCCGGCGATGGGCATCACCTTCTCCAGCTTGACGGTGTAGCCGCTGATCTCAAAGCTATCGCCCGGTGCCGCTGCCGCCAGTCGCTCGGATGAGAATGCGCTTTCGCTCGCCATGCCCGCAACGCTCACCGCCACACCAAGATGCGCCAGCACCATGCCATAGGTGAAGAGCGGCGTGCGCAGCAGATTGCGCTTCCAGAGCGGCGCAACGCTGGCCACGGCGACCGCCGCTGCTGCCGTGAGGCCCAGCAAGGGCAACGAGCCAACGGGGCGATCGGATAGCAGCATTACCGCCGCGAACGTCACGAGCGCCGCAATCATCGCAGGCGCCGTGCGTCGCAAAGCCGCCTTGGGATCATCGCGCCGCCAACGCAACGAAGGCCCGATGACCAGAAAACACATCATGATGAGCGCGACGGGGCCGATCACCGCATTGAAATAGGGCGGCCCAACGGACACGCTGGTGCCGAGCATCTCGGTCAGCAGCGGATAGAGCGTGCCGATCAGCACCAGCCCCAAAATCACGCACAGCAGCAAATTGTTGACGACCAGCATCGCCTCACGGCTCAACGGATCGAACCGGGCGCCCTCATTGACCGTATGGACCCGCAGCGCAAACAGCGCGAGCGCGCCACCGATATAGATGCCGAGCAGCGCAAGGATGAAGCTGCCCCGCGTCGGATCGACCGCAAAGGCATGAACGCTGGTGAGAATGCCCGAGCGTACCAGAAATGTGCCGACCATGGACATGGCGAAGGCCACGACCGCCAGCATGATCGTCCAGGCCCGCAGCGCATCGCGCGCGGCGAGAACCGAGACGCTGTGCAGAAGCGCCGTCGCCGCCAGCCAAGGCATGAGCGATGCATTTTCGACCGGGTCCCAGAACCACCAGCCGCCCCAGCCAAGCTCATAATAAGCCCAGTAAGAGCCTGCCGCGATGCCGAAGGTGAGCAAGATCCATGCGCCAAGCACCCAGGGCCGGATCGCGCGCGCAAACCGCGCATTCACTTCCCGCGTCAGCAGCGCGCCGACCGCGAAGGAGAAGGCGACCGACAGCCCGACATAGCCAAGATAAAGCGTGGGCGGATGGAAGGCGAGGCCGGGGTCCTGCAGCAGCGGATTGAGCCCCTGCCCATCCGCAGCCGCCGGATTGAGCCGCTTGAACGGGTTGGAAGCCAGCAGCAGGAAAGCATAGAAACCGATACTGATCGCCGCCTGCGCGCCCAATGTGGCGATATGCGTGCGCCGGTCCAAGCCGCGCTCGAACAAGGCAACTGCCGCGCCGGACGCGCTCATCACGGCGATCCAGAGCAGCATCGAG
This sequence comes from uncultured Sphingobium sp., assembly GCA_946479185.1. The sequence goes on along the minus strand of CAMLFF010000058.1, from coordinate 716 downwards.
CCCTCATGATTGCCCCAGGCGCCCGCAAATTTATAGATGAACGGCTTCATCGAGTGGCTGTTCGCTGCCACGAGATAGACGGACATGTCGGAGCGCAGGAACAAGACAATCAGCGCCACCATCGCGCCGCCCGCCAGCACGCCTTGCGCCACCGCGACCGGGCGCACGAGGCGCAGCGCATCCTTGTTTCCCTGCGCAATGCCGGTCCAAGCCAGCACCAGTTGCAGGCCGGCCAGCATTGCGGCCAGCCAGAGGGCGGCAAGACCTGCTTCAGCGATCATTGTGCGGTCGTATCCACCTGATGAGTGTTGGGATCATATTTAATCCCTTCCATTTCGCGCGGCATATAGCGCTCGTCATGCTTGGCGAGGATATTCGTCGCGCGGAATATGCCCGCCTCATCGAAAGCCCCTTCTGCCACCGCGCCGGAATTTTCCTTGAACAGATCGGGCGTGATGCCGCTGAACGAGGCAGGCACGCTTGCCTTGCCATCGGTGAGGCGGAAATCCACGCTCACGCCATCATTGCGCCGCTTGAGGCTGCCCGCCTCAACCATGCCGCCCAGCCGGATCGCCTTGCCCGGCTCGACCTTGGCGGCGAGCGCCTCAGCCGGTGTGTAGAAATAGGCCGCCTGCGATTTGAGCGCAGACATCGCCAGCAACACGCCACCGATCAGCGCGCCGAGCGCCAGCAGCACCAGCATGAGACGCTGATGC
>CAMLFF010000057.1 GCA_946479185.1 uncultured Sphingobium sp. | reverse complement strand
CGGGCATTGGCGAGCATGAGCGCGTCTTCGCTGGCCTCCACACGCAGGCGATCCGCTGCGATCTGATCTGCGATGGTGCCGCGCCGGGCGAGCGCATCGGCGGTCTCGCGATAGGCGGTCTGGATCGCCTTCTCATAGGTGGCGAGCAAGGCGTCACGCTGAGCCTGCGTGGCGGCGACATTAGCGCGCCCCGCGCCTGCGGTGAAGATGGGATAGGTGGCGCCAGCACTGCCTTGGGCAGACTGCGTGCCACGATCCCCAAACAATGTCTCCAGCGACGGACCCACAAGGCCGATCAAACCGCCCAATGTGATGCGCGGGAAGAGCGCGGCGCGGGCAGCGCCGATCTGGGCATTGGCGGCGCGCAGATCATATTCCGCCGCCATGATATCGGGCCGGCGCAGTAGCACTTCACTGCTGAGCGCGACCGATGGCTCGCCGATGCGCGGGGCGGCATCATTGAGCGAGGCTGGCAGCAGGGCGGGATCGATGGGCGCCCCGACGAGCAGCTCAATGAGGTTGCGATCCTGCGCGAGCGCGGTGGTGGCGCGGGCAACATCCGATTGCGCGGTGGCGAGGATTGTCTGCGCCTGCCGCAAATCCGTGCGCGGGGCGACGCCGCCTGAAAGGCGCGCCTGGGTGAGGCGGACGCTATCCTGCGCGGCAGTCGCGGTGGCCGTGCCGATCTCCAGCAGATCGCCATCCGCTGCGTGGGTAAGCCAGACGTCGGTGACGTCACCGATGAGCGCGAGGCGGATCGCCTGCGCATCGGCCTCGCTCGCGAAATAGCTGTTGCGGGCGGCGTCCGTGAGCGAGCGGATGCGACCGAACAAATCAATCTCATAGGATGTGATCGAGAGATCGGCAGCCGCGCTGGTGCCATCGCCGGTCGTGCCGCCCTCGCGCCGGATGAGGTCCGCACCTGCATTGATCTGCGGCAAGAGGGCCGCGCGCTGGACTTTGAACTGGGCACGCGCCCGGGCGATGTTGGCGGCGGCGATGCGCAGATCGCGATTATTCTCAAGCGCCTGCGCGATGAGCTTCTGCAAGCGCTCGTCCGCAAAGAGCGTGCGGTAATCGGCACTGGGCAGTCCGGCATAATCGGCAGCGTAGCTCGGCCCGGCTGGGAAGCTGGTGGGCACGGGTGCCACGGGGCGCTCATATGTGGGTGCGAGCGTGCAGCCGGTGAGGAGCAGGGCGCTCAAGGGAAGGACACGCATGCTCATGCTCCCCCTGCGCGACGCGCAACGATGCGCGCGCTGAACTTCTGGATCGCATCGCGCGTGGCGCGGCGCACCAGCACGAAGAAGAGCGGGATGTAGAAGATGGCGAGGATGGTCGCGGTGAGCATGCCACCGACCACCGCCGTGCCGATGGCGACACGGCTGTTTGCGCCAGCGCCGGTGGAGAGCGCGAGCGGCAGCACGCCGAAGATGAAGGCGATGCTGGTCATGAGGATAGGCCGCAGGCGCAGCCGCGCGCCCTCGATTGCCGCCTCGATAATCCGCATGCCGCGCTTCTCGGCCTGCTCGGCGAATTCGATCATGAGAATGGCGTTCTTGGCGGCAAGGCCCATCGTGGTGAGCAGGCCGATCTGCAGATAGATATCATTCACAAGGCCGCGCAACGTAACCGCAAGCACCGCGCCGATGAGGCCCAGCGGGATGATGAGGAGGACGGCGATGGGGATCGTCCAGCTCTCATAAAGCGCAGCGAGGAAGAGGAACACGACCAGCAGCGAAAGCGCATAGAGCAACGGCGCCTGCCCTTCCGAGAGCTTCTCCTGAAAAGAGAGACCGGAGAAAGCGAGATCGACGCCGGGAATCTCGGCTGCATGCTGCTCGATACGGCGCATCGCCTCGCCGGAGCTATAGCCGGGCGCGGCCTGCCCCATGATCTGGAAGGAGGGCACACCGTTGAAGCGCGAGAGGCTGGATGGCGCCGTCGCCCAACTGGTGGCTGCGAAGGAGGAGAAGGGCGTCATATCGCCGCCTTTGCCGCGCACATGCCACTCATTGAGATCCTCGGGCTTGGCGCGAAACTGCATATCGCCCTGCACATAGACGCGCTTCACACGGCCATTATCGATGAAGTCATTCACGTAGCGCCCGCCCCAAGCGGTCGCGAGCGTGGTATTCACATCGGATTGGGTGAGGCCGAGCGTGGAAAGCTTTTGGTGATCGAGGTTCACCTTGAGCGTCGTCAGGTCCGGCTGCTCCGATAGGCGCACAGCCGTCAGCTCCGGGTCGGCCCTTGCAGCAGCGAGCAAGCGATCCTTGGCAGCGGTAAACTCCGCGCTGGAGAGGCTGCCGGAATTGAGCAACCGCGCCTCGAACCCGGTCGACTGGCCCAGACCGCGAATGGGCGGCGGCACGAGCGTGAAGATCTCCGCATCGGGGATCTTGGAGAGGTCCGCACTGGCGCGGCGGGCAATGGCTTCTGCGCTATTCTCCGCGCCCGGCCGCTCATCCCAATGTTTGAGCATCACGAAGCCACGGCCCTGATTCTGCCCTACACTCTGGCCTGGCCCCGCCGTGCCTGCGATGGTGAAAAAGGTCTCGAACATGCCGGATTTCTCTGAGCCGAGATAATCTTCGACCTGCTTCTGCACCTCTTTTGTGCGATTGATCGTCGCGCCGGTGGGCAGCTGGAACTGCACAACCGCAATGCCCTGATCCTCATTGGGCAAAAAGCCCGTGGGCAGGCGCTGGAACATGATGACAAGGCCCAGCACCACAAGGCCATAGATCAGCAGCGAGCGGCCCTTCTTGTCGACCATCACACGCACACTGCCGAGATAGCGATCCATCTGGGTGTTGAACCAATTGTTCCAGCCGTCGCGCGCCCGCATGGCGCGGGCATGCAGGCCCGGTGCGCGGCGCTCAAGCAGGCCGGGGCCTTTGCTGTTGTGCTGATCATGCGGCTTGAGCAGATGTGTGGTGAGCGCTGGCGAGAGGACGATGGCGACGAACACGGACAGCACCATCGCCGAGACGATGGTGATGGCGAACTGGCGATAGATGACGCCCGTCGACCCGCCGAAGAACGCCATCGGCATGAACACGGCGGACAGAACGAGCGCGATGGCGATGAGCGCTGTCGTGATCTCGTTCATCGAGCGGATGGTCGCTTCCCGCGCGCTCATGCCGGGATTTTCTTCCATCAGCCGTTGCACATTCTCCACCACCACAATGGCGTCATCCACCAGCAGGCCGATGGAAAGCACCAGCCCGAACATGGTGAGCGTGTTGATGGTGTAGCCAGCGAAATAGAGAATGGTGAAGGTGCCAAGCAGCACCACGGGCACGGCAATGGTGGGGATGAGCGTGGCGCGCCAGTTCTGCAGGAACAGGAACATGACGATCACGACGAGGATGATCGCCTCAACCAGCGTCTTGACGACTTCTGACACGGAGAGCTTGATGAAAGCCGTCGCATCCTCGGCATAGCCATATTCAAAACCGGGCGGGAAATCCTTGGAAAGCTCGCTCACCTTGTCCTTGATCAAGGTTGCGGTGGCGAGTGCGTCAGCCCCCGGCGCAAGGGAGAACATCAGGCCCGCGCCATTATAGCCATTTACATGGATCGTTGTCGTGTAGTTATCCGCGCCAAGCTCGACGCGAGCGACATCGCCCAGGCGGACAGTGGCGCCGTTGGGCAGCGTCTTGACGATGATGTCGCGAAACTGATCGACCGTTTCCAGCCGGGCCTGCGTGGTGACGGTGACGTTGAGATATTGATCCGGCAGGGATGGCTCGGCGCCAAGCTGCCCGGCGGCGATCTCCGCATTTTGCGCGGTGATGGCCGAGATGACATCGCCCGGCATGAGCGCGAAGCTCGCCAGCTTGTCCGGATCGAGCCAGATGCGCATGGCGTTGGGCGAGCCGAACACGTTGACATCGCCTACGCCATCGATGCGGCTGAGCGTATCCTGAAAGGTGGAGGAGAGATAATCGGAGACCTGCTGCGCGCTCATCCGCCCGGAGCGATCGTAAATGCCGACGAGCAGCAGATTGTCGGAGTTCGACTTGCGGACGCGCAGGCCACGCTGCTGAACCTGCTGCGGCAGGCGGGCGATGATCTGCTGGAGCTGGTTCTGCACCTGAACCTGCGCAAGATCAGGGTCGGTGCCCTTGGCGAAGGTGACGCTGATGCTCACCCGCCCGCGCGAATCGGAGCTGGAGGAGAAATAGAGCAGACCATCGATGCCGGTGAGGCCTTGCTCGATGATCTGCGTGACGCTGTTCTGCACCGTCTCAGCAGAGGCGCCGGGATAGTCGCCCTGAATGCTCACCTGCGGCGGGGCGATATCGGGATATTGCGCGATGGGCAGCGCGAAGATGGCGCCGATGCCTGAGAGCATCACGATGGTCGCGAGCACCCAGGCGAGAATGGGGCGATCAATGAAGACGCGTGAGAGCATGCCCGCTCAGCCGCCCGTGCGGGGCTGGCTGGGTGGGGACGCCGATTGCTGCGACTGCTGCGGCGTGCGCACGGCGGCCGCCTTGAGCGTCTGGCCGGGGCGCAGATTGGCGGTGCCCTGCACGATCACACGATCGCCCGCCTTCAAGCCGCGCGTGACGACCCAGAAACCGCCTTGCGTGCGGGGCGCTTCGACCTGGCGCTGCTCGGCCTTGCTATCCTTGCCCACCACGAACAGCTGCGCCGCGCCCTTATTGTCGCGGGTGATGGCCTGCTGCGGAATGAGGAACGCGCCGGGATCGACGCCTTGGCTAAAGCGCGCGCGCAGGAACATGCCCGGCAATAGCCAGCCTTGCGGATTGCCGACCTCCGCGCGCAAGGTAACCGTGCCAGTGGCGGTATCGACAATGGCCTCGGAGAATTTCACGCGGCCGACGACATTATAATCGCTGCCATCCTCCAGCACGATGCGCACATCGGCAGAGCTTGGGGGCGCGCCATCGCCATCGGCGAGCTGGCGGCGCAGGGCAAGCAATTGCGTGGAGCTTTGCTGGATATCCACATAGATGGGATCGAGCTGATTGATCTGCGCGAGGGGCGTGGTCTGGTTCATGGTGACGAGCGCGCCAGCCGTGACTGCCGAGCGCCCGATGCGCCCCGTGATCGGCGCGGGGACCGCCGTGAAGCCAAGGTTGATCCGCGCCGTCTCCCGCGCGGCGCGGCGCTGGGCGACGGCGGCCTCCGCCTGACGCGCGGCGGCGAGCGTATTGGTATAGTCCTGCTTGCTGATCGCCTCGATCTGAGCGAGCGGCTTGTAGCGCTCCGCCGTCTCGCGCGCAGCCTCTGCCGAGGCGAGCGCACTTGCGAGATTCGCTTCCGCCTCCGCATTGGCGGCCCGATAGGGTGCGGGGTCGATCTCATAAAGCGGCTGGCCTGCCCGCACGACCGACCCTTCCGTGAAGAGCTGGCGGCGCACGACGCCCGATATTTGCGGGCGCACTTCCGAGCTGCGATAGGCGCTGGCCCGCCCGGAGAGCTCGGTCACTTGAGGAATATCCTGCGGCTGGGCGACGATGAAGCCGACTTGCGGAACCTTATCTCCGCCCGGCTTCTCCGGCTTGCCTGCCGGTCCGCAGGCGGAGAGCGCCAGAATGAGCACGCCAGCCAATGCGCTCGCAACCTGTCGTGACCAATGTTGCAAGTGCCGATATCCAATCCGCGAGAAGAAGCCTGCATGCAGTTCGTTGACCAGCCGAGTCGGGTCAAGCGACTTTGGGAGCGAATCCCGCCACTCACATTCGATTCAGCCGCTTCCAAGGAGCATGTGCAGCATAAGAACGGAATCAGCCCTTGCCTGCAAGATGCCATTTGCGGTTATTAGGAAGCGAAGAGACAGGAAGGGCAGGAATTTTGATCGATCCTAAGCAGTTTCGCGATGTGCTGGGTAGCTACCCGACCGGCGTTTGCGTGGTCACATCTCAAGCGGAAAGCGGCGAACGCTTTGGTCTGGCCGTGGGCTCCTTCAGCTCGATCTCGCTCGATCCGCCCCTGGTCGGCTTCATGCCGGACAAGCGCTCCCGCAGTTGGGAGCAGATGGCAACGACGGGCAAATTCTGCGTGAATGTGCTGGGCAGTGAGCAATTGGACGATTGCCGCCGCTTCGCCTCGCGCCATGAGGACAAGTTTGAGGGCATTGCGCATGGCACCAGCCCATCGGGCCTGCCGCTGCTCGACGATGCGATCGCGTGGATCGAGTGCGACATCGAGCGGGTCGTGGACATTGGCGATCATCTGCTGGTGGTGGGCGCCGTGCTGGCGTTGGAGCGCAAGGCCGAAGGGTCGCCGCTCATCTTCTATCGCGGTGGCTATCACACACTGACGACGCTGGACGTAACGGTCTGACTCTAGCGATCCCGCCCGAAGGGAAGGATCGCCTCCAGAACTGACAGTGATGGTTTGCCCGGCACCGCTTGGCCGCGCCGCATCAGGAAGACATGGCGAACGATCTCGGCCTGCTGCTCGATCCCATAGCTGGTGAAGGGCTTGCCCTGCTTGAAGCTGTAACCATAGCGGCAGAAGGGATGGCGGCGCAGCAGCAGATTGATGCCCTGCTGATGCTGCCAGACATGGACAAGCTCGTGGATCAGATGGCCCTGCAGCGCGAGCGAGTTTTGGGCGAAACAGTCACAATAGCTGCTGCCGCGCGGGTGAAAATGGATGTGCCCGCGCGGCGCCATCGTGACGTTACGCGGGTGGAACAGCCACCATTTGCGCCGGAATAGACGGACAGCATCGAGGGCGATGGCATTGCCGAAGATGCTGCGCGCCATTGCCTTTTCAGCGTCCGAAAGAGGACGGCCTTCTTTCGTAGAGCACTTGATGACCATGGCTGACAATATAGGCGCCTGACTTGTTACAGCCAACGCCTAGCCGGGGGCCAAATTCAGTCGCCCCGCGGCCTGCGCGGTGGCGGCTTGCCAGCGCCGGAGCGCGGCGCCCCTGATTTGCCTGCGCCGCCGCGCGGGCTATCCGGGCGTGTCGAGCCGGAACGGGCCGGACCAGAACGGGCTGGGCCTGAACGCGCGGGACCGGAGCGTTCGCCGCCGCCTCGCTCGCTGGCATATCGATCACCGCCAGACCGCTCACCCCCAGAGCGCTCCCCGCCGCTGCGTTCTCCGCCAAATCGCGATGATCCGCTCCGCTCACCGGCGGCCTTTTGCGCATCGAACTTGCCGGGGCCTGCCTTTGGTCCGCTTGGCTTGCGGTCGCCGCTTTTGCCCCAGCCTGGTTTTGCAGGGCCGGGCCGCGCACCGGGGGCTGCCCGCGTCGTGGCTGAGCTTTTGCGGCTATCTGGTTTGCCGGGGCGCTCGCTTGGCGCAGGCCCATTGCGTGAGCGACGTTCGCCGCGCTTGGCCTTGCGCATATCCTTGGCGTGCGCGGTTGCGGCGCGCTTCTCGATTGCCTTCTTCTCGCCTGCGCCGGGCTTGATGTCATCCTGCAGCGGCAGATCGCCCTCGCTCTCACTAAAGCCGAGGCTCAGCAGCGTTTCGGAGAAATGCGATGGGAGATCAGCAAACACATCGAGCGGCGTGCCATCGGGATGATCGATGCGCAGGCGGCGCGCATGCAGGTGCATCTTGCGGCTGATCGATCCGCTCAGAAAGGCTTCCTTGCCGCCATATTTGCCATCGCCCACGATCGGGTGGCCAATGGCCGCCATATGGACGCGCAACTGATGCGTGCGCCCGGTGAAGGGCTGCAATTCCACCCATGCGGCGGCATTGCCTGCCCGCTCGATCACGCGATAGCGGGTACGCGAAGGTGCGCCTTCCTTCTCGTCGACATGCATCTTCTCGCCGCCGTTGCCCGGCTGCTTGGCGAGCGGCAGATCGATCAAGCCTTCCTCGATGGAGGGCACACCGATGATGACCGCCCAGTAAATCTTGCGGGCCGTGCGCGAGGCGAAGGACTTGGCGAAATGCGCGGCGCTGCGTGATGTACGCGCGAGCAACAGCGCGCCGATCGTGTCCTTATCCAGCCGGTGGACGAGCTTCGGCCGGTCGTTGCGCTCGAACATCAGCCCATCGAGCAGCATGTCGACATGATCATGCGTCTTGGTGCCGCCCTGCGTGGCGAGGCCCGGCGGCTTGTTGATGACCATCGCCTGCGCATCGCGGTGGATGACGAGGCCCTCGGCAAATTCGATCTGCTCCTCGGTGAGGATGGGGCGCGCCCGCTCCGTCTTGCCAGCCTTGGCCGCCTCCAGATCGAGCGGCGGCACGCGCAGCACTTGCCCCTCGTTCAGTCGGTCGCCCGGTGTCGCCCGTGCGCCATCCACGCGCAACTGCCCGGTGCGCGCCCAGCGCGAGACGATGGCGAAGCTCGCATCGGGCATATGCCGCTTGAACCAGCGATCGAGGCGAATGCCGTCATCATCGGCAGCAACGGTAAATTGGCGGACGCCGGCAAAATCGGCGATGGCTTTCTTGGTCATGCAATTGTCCTCATGGACGTAAGGCCCAGAGCCAGCGCGCCGATCGAGACGATGACGGAGAGCAGCGCATAGCTGATCGCCATGAACCAGTCGCCGCGCTCGATCATCAGCAGCGTTTCCAGGCTGAAGGCAGAAAAAGTGGTGAAGCCGCCGAGGATACCCACGGCGACGAAGAGTCGGATTGGTTCGCCACCATCGGACCGGCTAGCCAGAAGGCCTACGATAAGCCCCATGCAAAGCCCGCCGACGATATTGACGATGAAAGTCCCCCACGGCCAGCTCGTGACGCCCAGCAAATGCTGGCTCGCCCGACCGGCCTGATAGCGCAAACCGGCGCCGATTGCGCCGCCTGCCATCACGAGGAATATATTGTGCATGAGGTTCGCCCTAGCCGCTTTTGCGCGCCGGGCAAATGGGCGCGATTGCGCGAGCCTGCCAAAGCCTCAGTTGGCGTCGTCTGCCTTATCCGATAGCAGCCATGCCAGCGCATCGTCTTCCGTCTCGAAAAAGCCCGAGTGCATGCCGGGAAGACTGCGTTTAAGCTGCATGGCGAACAGCTTGGACAGGCAGACGAAAGCGACGCGATCCCACTGCGGATCATAGTTGCTCGAGCCGCTCGCCATCGCATCTGCCGTCGCGGCTGACTGGACCGGCGCTTCACGCAGATCAATCAAGACCCGCACCGGGGCCTTCACGGCGCGTATCGGCTGGATGATGCGCGCCATCTCATCAAAATAGACCTGAGCTTGTTGCGGCGTCCACATGCCGACGCCACGCACGCGAATGATACCGGCGGTGTGGTTGGGATCAATCGAGAGATAGCCGCTATAGCCGGGTGACGCCGATCTGGTGCCCCCGTCTTTCCCGTTGTGCGGCGATCCGAATGCATCCGAGATTGTCACTGGCCTCAACCTGCGACGGGGACCAGTCGCCGGTCTCCGGCAATCCGCATCATCGCGCGTTGCAGCTTCTCGAAAGCGCGCACCTCGATCTGGCGAACCCGCTCGCGGCTCACGCCATAGACTTGCGACAATTCTTCCAGCGTCTTGGGCTCTTCGGCCAGACGGCGCTCCTGCAGAATGTGGCGCTCACGCTCGTTAAGATCGTCCATGGCGGCGAGCAGCATGTCGTGCCGCACGTCGCTTTCCTGCGCATCGGCCACGAGCTGATCCTGCAGCGGGCTCTCGTCCGCCAGCCAATCCTGCCACTGACCCTCGCCGTCCTCGTTCATGGAGACGTTCAGCGAGGTATCGCCGCCCATCGCCATGCGACGGTTCATGGAGACGACTTCATCCTCGGTGACGCCAAGGTCGGTCGCGATCTTGGTCACGTCCTCGGGGCGCAGATCGCCATCTTCAAAGGCTTCGATCTGGTTCTTCATGCGGCGCAGATTGAAGAACAGCTTCTTCTGCGCGGCTGTCGTGCCGATCTTCACAAGGCTCCAGGAGCGCAAGATGAATTCTTGGATCGACGCGCGGATCCACCACATCGCATAGGTGGCGAGGCGGAAGCCGCGATCGGGCTCGAATTTCTTCACGCCCTGCATGAGGCCGATATTGCCTTCGCTGATCAGCTCGGCAACGGGCAGGCCATAGCCGCGATAGCCCATCGCGATTTTCGCCACGAGTCGCAGATGGCTGGTCACGAGACGCGCCGCCGCTTCCGGGTCGCCATGCTCCTGATAGCGCTTGGCGAGCATATACTCTTCCTCAGGCTTCAGCAGCGGAAACTTGCGGATTTCCGAGAGATAGCGGTTGAGGCTGGCGTCTCCGCCGAGCGCAGGAATGGTCGCAGGAAGATTGCTACCTTTGCTCACGTCTATTTCCTTCTGGGGCACGCGTTGCATCGAGGAGGGTGCTCGCGTCCGCTTCTATTACGCAAAGATGGCTTAACAGTTGCTGCATGTCACCCGCAATTGGGCTTTCAAAGCTAAGAGCCGTGCTTGTCACGGGATGGATGAAGCCAAGGCTCGCCGCATGCAGCGCCTGCCGCCGGAAGTTCAACTCAGCCAGCAATTCCTTGTGCTGGCCGGGGCGGGAATAAACCTGATCCCCAATCAGCGGGTAGCCAAGATGCTGCAAATGCACCCGCACCTGATGCGTGCGGCCTGTTTCCAGCCGACACTCCACCAGCGCGGCGCGGTCCAGCCGCTGCAAGGTGCGATAGTGCGTAACGGCATGTTTGCCGCGCCCCTCGCGCTGCACGGCCATTTTCTTGCGGTCGTTGCTTGCACGGCCAATCCACTGATCGATCTTGCCGGAGGATGGGTTCGGCTTGCCATTCACGATCGCCAGATAGCGCCGCTCAATGCTGTGATCCTTGAACTGCGCCGAGAGGCCCTCATGCGCCTGATCGGTCTTGGCGACCACCAGAAGCCCGGACGTATCCTTGTCGATGCGGTGGACGATGCCGGGGCGCGCAACGCCGCCAATGCCAGAGAGCTGCCCCGCGCAATGGTGAAGCAGAGCGTTGACCAGCGTGCCATCCAGATTGCCCGCTGCGGGATGCACGACCATGCCGGCTGGCTTATCGACGACGATCAGATGCTCGTCTTCATAGGCTATGACGAGATCAATCTGCTGCGCGATGGCTTCCGATGGCGCTGCCTCGGGAACCGCGAGGATATAATCCGTCTCGGCGCGCACTTTCATGGAGGGGTCTTTGGCCTTGGCCCCATCCGGCCCGGTCAGATGACCGGCAAGGATCAGCGCCTTCAATCGCTCGCGGGAATAGTCGGGCACAAGCATCGCCAGCGCGCGGTCAAGCCGTACGCCGTCCATGTCTGGCGTGATTCGCGCCGAAATGCTGGAAGCCCCCTCAGTCATTCCCTAGAATGTGGGGATGACGCTCATCATTTCAACGGCTCTGCTGGAGGATATCCGCTCTTACGCGCGCATTTCCGCGCCAAATGAATGTTGCGGGCTGTTGTTGGGCGACTTTGAGCTGATGAGCAATCACGCACGGGTCACGCAATTGCGCCCGGCCACCAACATCGCCGCGCAGCCGCTCCATCGCTTCGAGATCGATCCTGCAGTGCTGATTGCTGCGCATCGCGCCGCGCGTGACGGTGGCCCGGCGATCATTGGCCATTATCATTCGCACCCGTCCGGCCCCGCCCAGCCCTCCACCGTCGATGCGGCAATGGCGCAGCGCAATGGCGAGGTGTGGCTCATCGTGGGGGGGGATGGCGCGATCACGGGCTGGCGTGCCGTCATGCCCGGCGAACCTCATTTGCTGCATGATTGCTTCGAGGCCGTGGAATTGACCGGTTCACCGCAAGGTGCGCTTGCGCCTGCTCCATCGGGGCGGCATGAGAGGCCCGCTAATGCTTGATAAAGAGGATGCCCCTATTTTGGCACGATCCATTGCGCTCGATCCCGTTGACTATGCCAGCCTGCTTTGCTCGCGCTTGTGCCATGATCTGCTGAGTCCTGTTGGCGCCCTCAACAATGGCATCGAGCTGCTGGCGGACGAAACCGATCCGCGGATGCGCGAGCAGTGCCTCAATTTGCTGGCCGACAGCGCGCGCACGACTGCAGGAAAGCTCAAATTCTTCCGCTTGGCATTCGGCGCGGCGGGCGGTTATGGCGAGGCCGTGCCTGTGCATGAGGTGCGCAGCGCAATCGAGGGCATTCTCCCTCCCGGTGGCAAGATCACGCTCCAATGGATGGTCGCAGGCGAGGGCATGTCCAAGCCCGCCGCCAAATTGCTGCTCAACATCGTCATGATGGTCGGCGAGGCGCTGCCGCGCGGCGGCAACATCGCCATCGGTGCTGAAGAGCAGGGCGGCGTGACTGAGATCGTGGTGCGCGGTGAAGGCGCCCGGCTGACGCTCGATGCAGGCATTCGCGCGACGCTTGAGGGCAATGGCGAGCTCAGCACCCGCACGGCGGCGGCCTATATGGTGCGATCGATCGCGGAACAATCCGGCGGTACGATCCAGATTTCCGATGCGCAGGAGCCTTTCATCATGCTCGGCGCGCGGCTGCCCAACAAGGGTTAAGGGACGCGGTAAACAGCGGCGCCTTCGCGCGCCCGTTCAGTTTCCTTAACCCGGACTTCACAACTTAGCCTCCATAACTGCCCATCACCTATCGGCAGGCGGGGGCATGGACGAGATTTTCGGCGAGTTCATCGCGGAAACACTGGAAACGCTGGAGGCTCTCTCCGGCGAGGTGATCGAGTGGGAAGCCGACCCCTCCAACAAAGCTCGCCTTGACGCATTTTTTCGCTTTTTCCATACGG
>CAMLFF010000056.1 GCA_946479185.1 uncultured Sphingobium sp. | reverse complement strand
CCGCGCCGGGTTTTCGTCGCTGCTGCCATCGCGCGCTCTCCTCTTAATGGCCGGGAAATTGCGTCGCCTCGAAGCGCACGGCTTCGCCCACCGCTTCATTGGCGAGCTGCGCATCCCACATCACGCGATTGCCGCGCACGATGGTGCCAATAGGTTTGCCGGTCACGCTCATATCCTCAAAGGGCGACCAGTCGCAGCGGGAGGCAAGCCAGTCCTTCTCCATCGTCCAGCGGGCCTTCAGGTCGACCACGGTGAAATCGGCATCATAGCCCACCGCAATCCGGCCCTTGCCGACCAGCCCGAAGATGCGCTGCGGTCCGGCACTGGTGAGATCGATGAAGCGTTGCAACGTCAGCCGCCCATTCGCGACATGATCGAGCAGCAGCGGCACCAGCGTCTGCACGCCGGGCATGCCGCTCGGGCTCGCCGGATAGGTCTTGGCTTTCTCCTCCTGCGTGTGCGGTGCATGGTCTGAGCCCAGCACATCGGGCACGCCCTGCGCGAGCCAGTGCCACAGCCCGTCGCGATGCGCGCCCGAGCGGATGGGCGGGTTCATCTGCGCATAAGTGCCAAGGCGCGGATAGGCCTCCTCGGCAGCGAGCGTCAGGTGCTGCGGCGTCACCTCGCAGGTCGCGATGTCCTTATGCTGGCTCAGAAATTCCAGCTCGGCAGGTGTGGTGATGTGCAGCACATGGATGCGCCGCCCGGCCTCGCGCGCCAGCTTCACGATGCGCCGGGTGGCGAGCATCGCGCTTTCATCATCGCGCCACACCGGATGGCTTGAGGGATCGCCCGTCACACGATGGTCCATGCGCGCATTCATCCGCGCCTCATCCTCGGCGTGGATGGCGACCCGGCGGCGGCCATGCGCCAGCACGCGGGCCAGCGCCTCATCCTCGGCCACCAGCAGGCTGCCGGTGGAGGCGCCCATGAAGATCTTGATGCCCGCCGTGCCGGGGATGCGCTCTAGCTCGGCAAGCTGCTCGGCATTGTCGCCCGTTGCGCCGACATAAAAGGCATGGTCGCACCACATGCGATGATGCGCGCGGGCCAGCTTGTCATGCACGCGCTCGGCAGTGTCCGTGTTGGGGTTGGTGTTCGGCATCTCGAACACGGCGGTCACGCCACCGAGCACTGCCGCGCGGCTGCCCGATTCGAGGTCTTCCTTATGTTCAAGGCCGGGCTCGCGAAAATGCACTTGGCTGTCGATCACGCCCGGCAGCACATCCAGCCCGGTGCAGTCGATCACTTCGCCTGCATCGGCCAGTTTCGTGCCGATTGCGGCAACTTTTCCGTCGATTACGCCCACATCCACTGCGGCTGGACCGCCAACAAGATGGACAGTGCCGCCACGCAGCACGAGATCGAATGTTTGGGCCATGACGAACCTCTCTTGGCTTGATGCTTGTCCCCACCTACCTAATGCAGATGCTCCAGACCACACTCAAAGATCGTGCCCTCATCCGCGTTGGTGGGGAGGATGCGCGCAACTTCCTGCAAGGCCTGCTCACGCAGGACGTGTTGAGCCTTGCTGTCGGGGCGCCGCGCTATGGCGCTTTGCTCACGCCGCAGGGCAAAGCGCTGTTCGACTTGATGCTGTGGGCCGATCCAGCGGGCGGCGATGACGTGTTGATCGATTGTGAGGCGGGAAGGGCGGAGGCGCTGATCAAGCGGCTGTCGCTCTATCGCTTGCGTCGTCCGGTCACGATCGCGCTGGAGGAAGGGCTGGCCGTGCAATGGTCGGCTGATTCCGTGGCGGATGCCGTGCCGGACCCGCGCCTCGCTGCGCTGGGCTGGCGCTGGCTGGCCCCAGCGGGCGAGGGCGATTCGTCCGAAATGTTCCGCGCGCACCGGCTGGCGCAAGGCGTGCCTGAAGGCGCGGCGGAATTAGGCGAGGACAAGACGCTCTGGCTCGAATGCAATGCCGAAGAGTTGAACGGCGTGAACTACGTCAAGGGCTGCTACATCGGGCAGGAGAATACCGCGCGGATGCATTATCGCAACAAGGTGAACCGCCGCCTTGTCGTGTTGCCCATCGAGCACTCCGATCCCGCGCGCATGCGGATCACCTATCCCGCGCTGGGCCTCGCGATTGATCACCGCACGGTCGAAAGCCTGAGCGGCGTGCCGCTGGCCGACTGGCTCATGCAGGCGCTGGCTGAGGACTCGCAGTGATTCGACTTGTCGCTGCATTGCTTGCGCTGGTCTTCGGCGCGGTCGTCGCGCGGGCGGATATCGCATGGGAGGTGGTGAAGACGCTCCCGCATGACAAGCAGGCCTTCACCCAAGGCCTCTTCATCGCGGATGGGCTCATCTACGAGAGCACCGGCCTTGTCGGGCGATCGGAACTACGCGTGCTGAGCCTTAAGGATGCCAAGCTGCTGCGCCGCCAGCCCATTCCTGCCGGTCTGTTCGGCGAAGGCATCACCCCTTGGGGCGACACGCTGATCAGCATCACCTGGCAGGATGGCAAGGGATTCGTCTGGCGCCGTAAGGATTTCAAGCAGGTCGGCAGCTTCACCTATTCCGGCGAGGGCTGGGGTGTGGCGACGACCCGTACCGCAATCATCCTGAGCGACGGCACGGCGCAATTGCGCTTCCTCGATCCCAAGACATTCAAGGAGCAGCGCCGCGTCACCGTGACCTGGCAAGGCAAGCCGGTCGATTATCTCAACGAGCTCGAATATGTCGATGGCGCGCTTTACGCGAATATCTGGTTTGCGCCGCTAATCGCCAAGATCGATCCGGAGACAGGAGTTATCGCCGACTGGATCAACCTCACGCCGCTCGTGGACAAAAATCGCGGGCGGGATTCCGGCGCGGTGCTGAATGGCATCGCCTGGGATGCGAAGACGAAGCTGCTGTATGTGACCGGCAAGAATTGGCCCAACATCTACGCCCTGCGCCTGAGCAAATAATCGCCGCGCGCGTTGATCTCGCTCAAGGCGCGCATCCCCAGACTCCGCCTAATCTCCCTCAAACCTGAAGGGACGATCAGTATGAACGCGAAGAATATTGGACGTACGGACAGGATCATACGCATCCTTGTCGGCCTTGGACTCATCGCGCTGGTTTTCATCGGGCCAAAGACGTCATGGGGCTGGATTGGCCTCGTCCCTCTGCTCACGGCCTTGGTCGGCACTTGCCCGCTCTATTCGATCTTCGGGATCAAAAGCTGATCCACGAACCGTGTTTGCGCGTCTTGATCCCATCGTCCGGATCATAAGAGATGCGTGAAGGGAGGCCTCCTCTTGGCAGCAGGGGAGGCCTCCAACTTCAGGCGATCTTGCGCGCCTTCTCGACCGCTGCGTTCAGCGCATCATAGCCGACCAGCCCGTTGAACAGCTCATTGCCGACCACGAACAAAGGCGTGCCTTCCGCGCCAAGCGCCTGGGCGAGGCGGATATTCTCCATGAATTCCTTCTCGCCGTTGTCGCCCGCAAGCGCGGCTTTGGCCTTCCCCGCGTCCAGCCCTGCCGTGCGCGCAGCCTTGAGCACAGCATCGGGCGCGACGCCACCGGCTGCAAACATAGCCTTGTGGAACGCCATATATTTGCCGTCCTCGGCAGCAAGCAGCCCGACCTTCGCAGCGCCTGCGCTATCCTTGGTGATGATCGGCAATTCGCGATAGACCACGCGCAGATCGGCATTGTCCTTCACCAGCCGCTCCACATCGGGCAGCGCAGCGCGGCAATAGCCGCAGGCATAATCCATGAACACGACCAGCGTGACGCGCGGATTGGCCGCGCCTTCCCACGCGCCCTTGTACGGCGTTTCGAGAGCGCTGCGCTGCTCATCGATCTTGCCGGTGATTTGCTTGGCCTTCAGCCGCTCCATCGCCTGCGGGATGATCTCCGGATTGGCGAGAATATAATCATGCACCACCGCTTCGATCGCGGCACGGTCCGCCGGGGGTACAGGCTCGCGCTCGGTCGCGGCGTAAGCGACGGCAGCGCCGCCCGCGATGAGAGCGATCATGGCTGCGGGCATGACGAGGCTGCGGCGTTTGGCGGTGTTTGTGCGCGCGCCCAGAGCCGAGACGATAGCGCCTCCGGCTCGCAGCACCGTCCGCATGGACGGTTTCTCAGTCATCGTTTGCGATCCTTTTCCATAGCTGATCTGCTGGCCATCGCGATGTCTTGCGCGCGCAGATAATCGGGTGAATTTGGCTCGATGCCCGCAAGGGCGACGTCTGCATGGCGAAGCGCCATCGCATTGTCACCTTCCATCGAGTAGCGCTCGGCAGTGGCGAGCGCGGCGCGGGGGGTGTCGCCCTTGCGCTGATAAACGGTGCCAAGCGAGTACCAGGCGAACGGATTGGCGCGATCACGCGACACGGCATTGCGCAACACACGCTCGGCCTCCGGGAGATAGGCGTCATTATCGGTCGCGACCAGCGCATGGCCGAGCAGCGTGGCGATGGGTGGCTGACCCGCCGTGCGCGTCACAGCATCACGCAGCGGGGCGATTGCCTCGAGAGGCTTGCCGGATTCGAGCAGCACTTGCCCATGCAGCTCAAGGAAATAGGGGTCATGCGGCGCGCTTTTAAGCAGCGTCTGGACTTCCTGGAGCGCTTGCTCGGTGTAGGCGCTCTTATGATAGGCATAGGCGCGGGCATAATGGGCGGGGATGCTCTGGTCGCTCGTCGGGTAGAGCTGGAGCGTGCGCGCGGGCTCGTTGACGAAGCCGATCAGCTTGGCCTTCACGCGCTGGAATCGCGCCTCTAGTGCCGGGTCGGTCGGCTTGTTCCAGGCGGGATCATGCTCATAGAGGCCGGTCAGCGCGGCGATGCGATCGCTCGAAAGCGGGTGGGTGCGCACATAGGTATCCTGCGGCACATAGAGGCGATATTCGAGATTGCGCAGCGTCTTGAAGAATTCGATGCTGCCCTTGCCGCTGATGCCTGCGGCTTGCAGATAACGCGCGCCAGCCGCATCGGCGCTGGATTCCTGCGTGCGCGTGAAGGCCAGGAACTTGCCCATCGCGGCCTGCTGCCCGGCTGCCATGATGCCCATGCCCGCCTCGCCACCGCCAGCGGCCAGCGCGGCGGCGCCGAGCAGGAGGGAGACGATTTGGATGCCGGTCGCTTCCTTCGCGCCATCGGCAAAGCGCACGATGTGACCGCCTTCGATATGGCCAAGCTCATGGGCCATCACACCCTGCACCTGATTGAGATTGTCCGCCTGCGCGATGAGGCCGCTGTGGAACCAGACGATCTGACCGCCAGCGACGAAAGCGTTGATGCTGGGATCATTGATGACGAGCATCTGCACATTGCGCTCATCAAGCCCTGCCGCCCGGATGAGCGGGATGGACGCCTCGTGCATCAGCGCTTCGGTTTCGGCATCGCGCAGAACCGACTGGGCCAGCGCGGGCCGCGCACTCAGTAACACCAATGATGCGAGGAGAATCAGGGACTTTATGGCGTGAAGCAAAGAGCCCGCCGCCAGTGCATGCCAGGCGGCGGGCCGATCTGTTGAAACTGCGGGCAAGGTCATGCCGCCCATTATGACACCGCAAGCCTGAACCCGCGCTGACGGCTAATTTTCAAAAGCTGCCAACGGGGATCAGGGCAATGCAGAGTCAGTGCGATCACGGGCCGAACGTGCGCTGCCACCAGCCGCGACGCGGCGTGTCGCCCGATTCGGACTCTGCGTCCGTCTCTGCATTGGCGCTCGTCTCTGCCGTGGCTTCGACGGGTGCGGCCTTTTCGCGCTTGGTTTTGCTTTCGCTTGGCGTGGCGTCGACGGCATCTGCCGTCAGCGCTTCGGGCGCATCGGAAAGCGCAGCTGCAGGCTCAGCCTTGCGACGTGGACGACGCTTTGGCTTGGGCGCTTCGGCTGCTTCCTCGGCGACCGCAGCCGGGGCTTCGCTCGCTTCAGGCGCCTCTGCGGCGGCGGCTTTTGCCGCGGGCTTGCGACGTGGCTTGCGCTTTGGCGCGGCAGGCTCGGCGTCTGCGGGCGCTTCCGTCAGCTCCGGCGAGACTTCAACGCGAACATTGTCCTCATCGCTAGCGGCTGGCGCAACCTCGACCGCTTTTTCAGCTGCGACCTTGGGCTTGCGAGCCCGTGGGCGACGACGGGTGCCGGGTGTGGCTTCCGCTTCAGGCGCAGGCGCTGCTGCTTCGGCCTCGATGGCGACATCGACATCGGCCACGACATCGAGATCAGCATTGGCGGCGGGAGCTTGCGACTCGTCACCGGCCTCGGCTGCACCCTGATCGCCAGTCTGCTCGCCCGTTTGCTCGCCCGCCTGCTCACCGCGACGACGGCGACCACCGCGACGGCCACGACGGCTGCGGCGTGGCGTGCCATCGCCATCAACATCGGCCCGGCCTTCGCCCTCAGCTTGCGCTTCGCCTTCAGCGTCCGCATCGCTCTCATCGTCAGACGCTGAACCTTCAGCATCGTCGGCCGATTGAGCGCCTGCTTCGCCGTCCTGCTCTTCACCATCGCGACGACCGCGACGGCCACGGCGACGACGTTTGCGCTTGCGGGCAGCATCGCTGGTTTCGCCAGCTTCGGCGCGCGGCTTGTCCTGCCGCTCTTCGCCCTCTTCTTCGTCTTCTTCCTCGAGTTCGTCCTCGACCTCTTCGGGCTCATCCTCATAATCGTCGGTATCGTCGACAAGGATGGGGGAGTAATTGACCTGCATCGTCGGGCGCGGACCAGCCGCCTCCACAGTCATACGGGCGCCTTCAACCTCGCCATCGGGCAGCACGACGATCATCACGCCATAGCGCTGCTCGATCTCGTCCAGCTCGCGACGCTTGTTGTTGAGTACATAGAAGGCCGCTTCCTGGCTGGCGCGCAACGTGATGATGCTGCCACGACCGCGGGCGGCTTCTTCCTCCAGCATACGCAGGGCCGAGAGGCCTGCGGACGATGCCGTGCGGACAAGGCCCGTGCCTTCGCAATGCGGGCAAGCGCGGGTCGATGCTTCCAGCACGCCGGTGCGCAGACGCTGGCGGCTCATTTCCATGAGGCCGAAGCCGGAAATGCGGCCGACCTGAATGCGCGCACGATCGTCCTTGAGCGCGTCCTTCATCGCCTTCTCGACTTTGCGGATGTTGGAGTTGTGCTCCATGTCGATGAAGTCGATGACGACCAGACCCGCCATATCGCGCAGGCGCAATTGCCGTGCGATCTCGCGCGCTGCCTCGATGTTGGTCGAGAAGGCCGTCTGCTCGATATTATGCTCGCGTGTCGAGCGGCCCGAGTTGATGTCGATCGAGACGAGCGCCTCGGTCGGGTTGATCACCAGATAGCCGCCGGACTTGAGCTGCACGACCGGATTATACATGGCCGCCAGCTGATCCTCGACGCCGAAGCGCTGGAACAGCGAGACGACATCGGCATATTGCTTCACCTTCCGAGCATGGCTCGGCATGAGCAGCCGCATAAAGTCCTTGGCGTGGCGATAGCCGTCTTCGCCTTCGACGATCACCTCTTCGATATCGCGATGATAGATGTCGCGGATCGCGCGCTTGATAAGGTCGCTGTCATTATGGATCAGCGCAGGCGCGGCGGCCTTGATGGTGTTCTCGCGAATCTCGTCCCACAGACGGGCAAGATAATCAAAGTCGCGACGAATCTCGACTTTGGTGCGTGAGAGGCCAGCGGTGCGCACGATGCAGCCCATCGTATTGGGCAACTTCATCTCGGCGATGATGGACTTCAGGCGCTTGCGGTCCGCGCCATTGCTGATCTTGCGCGAAATGCCGCCACCGTGGCTGGTGTTCGGCATGAGCACGCAATAGCGGCCTGCGAGGCTGAGATATGTGGTGAGCGCTGCGCCCTTATTGCCGCGCTCCTCCTTGACGACCTGAACGAGCAGCACCTGACGGCGCCGGATAACGTCCTGAATCTTGTAACGGCGACGCAGGGCCATGCGCTTGCGGCGCACTTCATCGGCAGCCTGATCGCTGCCTTTGCCATTGCGCTTGGGGGCTGCGCCTTCGCCGCCCTCGCCGCCTTCGCCATGCTCTTCATCATCATCGTCATGCGATGGACGGTCGACTGTCTCGACATCATCGCCGCCATGATCGCGATCATCGTCCAGATCGTCATCCAGTTCACCGCGCAGCGCTGCTTCTTCAGCAGCATGGGCAGCTTCCTCGGCGAGCAGGGCCTCACGGTCCTCACGCGGGATCTGGTAATAATCGGGGTGGATTTCCGAAAAGGCGAGGAAACCATGACGGTTGCCGCCGTAATCGACGAACGCCGCCTGCAGCGATGGTTCTACTCGTGTAACCTTGGCGAGATAGATATTTCCTTTGAGCTGTTTGTGCTCAGCAGATTCAAAATCAAACTCTTCGATCCGGTTCCCCGTAACGACCGCGACCCGGGTCTCTTCCCGGTGGCGCGCATCGATTAACATACGCATTGTCATTCAAATCTCTCCAACCGGTCATCGCTGCTATCCGCGCGGGAGTCTGGCGACCCGGTGTCATATGGGGGGCAGCACCCCGCAGCGTCGGATCGACGCGGCGGCGGTGGAGCAAACCCCGGTTTTCAACAAAAACATGGGTAATTGTGTCTGCTGCGAGGGCATGTCCGCTTGCTGCGGAAAGGCGTCCGAACGAAGCCCGTGGCTCAGGGTTCGCTTTCGCGCCCTTCGAGCCTATCAAGCCATGCTCCATGCAACATCAACCTGTCAGATCGCCAGAAAGTGGCGATTATGGTCCGGAAAGATCCGCCGTTCGCCTGTTCAGCGGCACGGCTTTTCCGGGAGAATGTAGCGCTAGCAGGGCTTTGCCGACAGAGCAATGTTGAAAAGGGGCGAGGGTCTTCGGTCGCGGGGCGTTCATCGGCGCACGCGCGCCAATCATCGCGATTTTGGCTGGCGCGCGCGCGCCGGGCATTGCACAAGGCGACGGCCATGATCCTGCTGGCTGCGCTCCTTGCCCTTCACGTTCAAAGTCCGTCGCAGCCGGTCGAGGGCTGGGCTTTGTCCGCTCATGCCGCAAACGGATTGCCCACGCCGCTCGCCATGAGCAAGCGCCCGACAGGCGCCAGGCTGGTGGTGCGCATACCCGATGCGGCGCCCGCCATTCCCTTGCCGCCAATCGAAGGTCCGCGTGACAAGAGCAGGCCGCTGGTGGTGATCGACGCCGGGCATGGTGGGCATGATCCCGGCGCCTATAATGCCGGGCTCAAGATCCGCGAGAAGGATCTAACGCTTGCCATCGCACAGGCGGTTCGGGAGGAGTTGCTCAAGACCGGGCGCATCCGCGTGGCGCTCACCCGGTCGGATGATCGCTTTCTGGTGCTGCAGGAACGGTCGGGCATTGCGCGCAAGCTCGGTGCGGACCTTTTCATCTCGATCCATGCCGATGCCGCGTCCGATAGTGAGGCGCGCGGTGCGACCGTCTATACCTTGTCCGATGTCGCGTCGGATCGGGAAGCGGCGCGGCTGGCAGCGCGGGAGAATCGCGTGGACGTCATCAATGGCGTGGATTTGTCTCGGACCAGTTCAGCGGTCAATTCCATCCTGATCGATCTCACCCAGCGCGAGACGATGGAGGCGTCGACGCAATTTGCCGATGTGCTTTACCGCGAGGCGCTGCCGCATTTCCGCTTCCGCAATCCGCCGCATCGTCATGCCTCGCTCATCGTCCTCAAATCGCCCGATACGCCATCGGTGCTGCTGGAGACGGGCTATGTGAGCAATGATCAGGATGCTGGCTGGATGGCGACGCGCGATGGGCGGCTGCAATTGGCCAAGGGCATCGCCGCTGCCGTCTCGGTGCATTTCGCGCGTCAATCGGTGCGGCGATGAGATTGGGCGCGATCGTTGGCGGGTCGATGGAAAAGCTGTTCCCTCCGACTGGGGAAATAGTCTAGGTGGCGGGCATGAACGAGGCGACGACTGAAGCGACGAGCTTCCGGCTGCTGCGCGGTGGGAGTGGCCTCTCAACGCTGCGCGAGCGCGTGCGCGGCATGATGGCGCGTCGGCGCTGGCGCTGGCTGAGCTACGCATTTCTGGCGATGCTGGCGGGCGTTTTCGCCTTCTGGCTGCTGTTCGCACGCGGCTTGCCCGATGCACGTACTTTGCTCGATTACCAGCCGCCGCTGCCCACGGTCGTGCGCGATATTGATGGCACGCCGGTTTACAGCTTTGCGCGCGAGCGCCGCGTACAGCTGCAATATTCGGATTTTCCGCCGGTTCTGATCAACGCCTATCTGGCTGCGGAGGATAAGACTTTCTTCAGCCATCATGGGCTGGATTATCCGGGCCTTGTGCGCGCTGCTGCCGAGGGCATCATGCGCGGGCAGACGCCGCGCGGCACATCGACCATTACGCAGCAGGTCGCCAAGAATCTGCTGGTCGGCAATGAAGTCAGCTATGTGCGCAAGCTCAAGGAAGCGATCCTCGCCTGGCGCATGGAGAATGTGCTCTCCAAACAGCAGATCATCGAGCTGTATTTCAACCAGATATTCCTCGGTCGGAATGCCTATGGCGTGCAGGCGGCTTCGCGCGCCTATTTCGACAAGGATGTTGCGGATCTGGCGTTGCATGAAGCCGCATATCTGGCCATCCTGCCCAAAGGCCCGGCCAATTATCGTCCCGAAGTCCATATGGACCGCGCACTTGAGCGCCGGAACTGGGTGCTGGGCGAGATGCAGAAAAACGGCTTCATCACCGCGCAACAATTGCGGGCCGCGCGGGCCATGCCGCTCGGGACTGTGGCGCAGCGCGGATCGGGCTTCAGCCGGGTCGGCGGCTATTATGTCGAGGAAATTCGCAGGCGGCTGATCGCGGAATTTGGCGAAAGCGCCGAGCATGGCCCCAACAGCGTGTATGCCGGTGGCCTGTGGGTGCGCTCGCCGCTCTCGCCCTTCATGCAGGATCAGGCGACGCGCGCGCTGCGCGAGGGCTTGCTGCGCTATGATGCAGGCAAAGGCTGGTCCGGCCCTGTCGGCAAGGTGCAGAATCTTGATCGCTGGCAAAGCGAACTCGCCGCCTCCAATCTCGGCGTAGATTATGCCGACTGGACCGTTGCGGTCGTGATCGACAAGTCCGGCTCCAGCGCCACTCTGGGCCTGCCCGGGGGCGAAACCAGCACGCTGCCGCGTGGCTCGGCAACGATGATCGACCGGCGCACAGGGCGCACAACCTTCGAGTCGCTCAAGGCGGGCGACGTGATTGTCGTGAAGCCGGAGGGCAATGCCTATGCCTTGCGCAATATTCCCGGCGTTTCGGGCGGCTTCATGATCGAGGGCGTCCATTCGGGCCGCATCTATGCGATGCAGGGCGGCTTCGATGCGCGGCTCTCCTCCTATAATCGCGTGACACAGGCGATGCGTCAGCCCGGTTCGACCATCAAACCGTTCGTTTATGCCGCCGCGCTGGATAATGGCATGACGCCCGCCTCCATCATCGTCGATGGTCCCTTCTGCGTGTGGCAAGGCGCAAACCTTGGCCAGAAATGCTTCCGCAACTTCAGCGGCGGCGGCGCGGGTGCGCAGACGATGCGCTGGGGCGTCGAGCAATCGCGCAACCTGATGACGGTGCGTGCCGCATCGCAGACGGGCATGGAGCGCGTGGTCCGCACCATCGATTCGATGGGTATCGGCAAATATCAGCCCTACCTTGCTTTCGCGTTGGGGGCGGGCGACACGACGGTGGAGCGCATGGTGAATGCCTATGCGATGCTCGCCAATCATGGTCGCCAGCTGACGCCCAAGGTCATGGATTATGTGCAGGACCGCAACGGCAAGGTGATCTGGCCGCTCAACTGGAAGCCATGTCAGGGCTGCAATGCGCGTGATTTCGATGGCAAGCAGATGCCGCGGTTCGTGCCCGCAGGTCGGCAAGCGATGAACGCCATGACCGCCTATCAGATGGTTCATATCACCGAGGGCGTCGTCCAGCGCGGCACGGCAACAGTGCTGCGCGATCTTGATCGGCCCCTGTTCGGCAAGACCGGCACGACCAATGGCCCCACCAATGTGTGGTTCGTCGGCGGTTCGCCCGATATCGTGGCGGGCGTGTATATGGGCTATGACCAGCCGCGCAACATGGGCGGTTATGCGCAGGGCGGCACGATGGCGGCGCCGATCTGGAAGTCCGCAATGGCGCCGATCCTCAAGGATATGCCCAAGACGCCGTTCGTGGCGCCGCAAGGCGTGCGGCTGGTGCGGATCGATCGTCGCTCGGGCAAGCGTGTGTTTGGCGGCTGGCCGACACAGGACCCCAAATCAGCGATTATCTGGGAAGTGTTCAAGCCCGAAACGGAACCGCGCATCTCCATGCGTCGTGATGAGCTGGAAGAGCGCGCGAGGGAGGCCCCTGCGGCCGCTGCGCGCCGCGATGCGAGCCGCGACTTTGCCGGTGAACAGGGCGGCATTTACTGATTTGAGCGACGGCGCTCGCCGCAGCCCGGCTTGACCTTGAACGCTCAGCATCGCATCGGGCAGCAATCACGCCTATAGTGTGGCGAAGAACAGAAGAGACGGAGTTACCCCATGCGCGCCGAGGCCGAGGCCCATGTCGCCCGAATCAATGCCGCGCTGGCCCTGCTGCGCCGCTCGCTCGATTGGGACCGCGCCCTGCGCCGTCTCGATGAGCTGAACGCACGCGTCGAAGATCCCACGCTCTGGGATAATCCCCGCACGGCGCAGGAGGTGATGCGCGAGCGCACCCGGCTCGACACCGCCATCAACGCGACCCGCTCGATCGAGCAGGAAATGACCGACACGGCAGAGCTCATCGAGATGGCCGATGCCGAGAATGACGATGATCTCGCCAATGAAGGCGTCGCGAGCCTCGCGACCCTTGCCGAGCGTGCCGACCGCGACAAGGTGACGGCGCTCCTCTCGGGCGAAGCTGACGCCAACGATACGTTCCTGGAAGTCCATGCTGGCGCCGGCGGCACGGAGAGCCAGGACTGGGCCGAGATGTTGCTGCGCATGTATCAGCGCTGGGGTGAGAAGCGCGGCTTCAAGGTCGATATGGTCGAATATCAGGCGGGCGAGCAGGCGGGCATCAAATCCGCAACGCTGCAGCTCAAGGGCGAGAATGCCTATGGCTATGCCAAGACCGAGAGCGGTGTGCATCGCCTCGTGCGCATATCGCCTTATGACAGCTCGGCGCGGCGCCACACCAGCTTCTCATCGGTCTGGGTCTATCCGGTCATTGATGACAATATCGACATTGAGATCAATCCTGCCGATCTGAAGATCGACACCTATCGCGCGTCTGGCGCAGGCGGGCAGCATGTGAACACGACCGATTCGGCGGTGCGCATCACCCACATTCCCTCGGGCATCATCGTCGCCTGCCAGAATGATCGCTCGCAACACAAGAACCGCGCGACCG
>CAMLFF010000055.1 GCA_946479185.1 uncultured Sphingobium sp. | reverse complement strand
GTGCCGATGGTGAAGGCCCCGCCATATTCGCTCACGCCGGGGTAATCGACCTTGTTGACTGGCATATATTCCCAGTAGCAGGCGGTCAGATAGTCATTGCCCTCATAGTCGCGATAGTCGTGCGGTGTCTGGATATAGCCGAGCTTAGGATCTTCGAAGAAGGGCGCGAGGCGAGAGAGGAAATCCTTGCGGGCATAATAATCGGCATCGATCACGCCGATCAGTTCGGCATCCGGCGCCATCTCATCCATCAGATAATTAAGCGCGCCAGCCTTCGCGCCGGGCAGCGGATCGACATGGAAGAAGCGGAAGCATTCCCAGCCCATCTGCGCATTCAACCGCGCGCAGTGCGCCTCAAGCGGGCGCCACAGCGCCTCATCCTTGGTGTTGTTATCGCAGACCAACACCTCATAATTATCATAATCGAGCGCCGCGAGATGATCCATCGTCTCCATCACGATCTCGGGCGGCTCGGCATAGCAGGCCAGTTGCAGCGAGACTTTGGGATGCGGCGCATTATGTTTGAACGAGGGTGCGGCGACCGGCAGACGCCAGCGCTCATGGGTCAGCACAGCCTCACGCGCGATACTGGCGATCATGTTCGCCAGCAGCGCAAACATCGCCACGCCAAGCCCCGCGAAAGCCAGCACGCGCAACAGTAGCGGCAACCCGGCTTCGAGAATGAAGAAGATGCTCCATGTGCTCGTAACCAGGGCGCCGGTGATAACGCCGGTCAACCAGATGATGCCCGGCATACTGAACCGGTCGCCATAATAGCGGGCGATGGCCGCAATGCTCAAACAGACGAGAAAGATGGGGAGCGTGGCCCAAAGCTGCCCGGTCACCAGCAAGGTTGAGATGAGCGCAGCGCCGGATGCGCCCAGCAGCTCATAGGTCTCCTGCGATACAGGACGCTCGACCCGATGCGGTGCGGACACGGCCCTCAGCGTGAGCAGCGCAGCGAAGAGGGTGAAAAACGCAATGAAAATCAGGGAGGAATCGAGTTCGACTCTCGAGATTTCAACCAAAAATCTGTCCTTTTCGTTCTGACCCTACGACCGGCTCTTGGTCTCTCACGCAGGAACTATGCTGCATTGCAAAAAGCAAGCTTGTCCGGCTCGTCAATCTGTCGAGCGATGAACCGTGCACCGGCAGCCATTATTGGCTCTGCCGACGCGGGGCTGACACATCAGCCAAGGTGCATAATCGCTTTACCTAATCTGAGTTCCCTTAAAGCGGCCATTGGCAGCAATTAGCAGGCAAAGCGAGCTTATCAGGCTGCTGCACGACGCAAACGGTCGTTAATCGCCTGCCCGATCCCCTCGTTCGGGATCGGCGCAACGCTGATCGACGCGCAGAGGCTGCCGTCCGCCTCATGCAATGCGGAGAAGAGATTCGCCGCTGCCTCCACCAGATCGCCCCGCTCGCTCAGATTGCGATGACAGGCGCCCGGGCCAAAGCCGATGTGGAAATGACCGTTTTCTGGCTCCGCGCAATTGATCGTGACAGCTTTGGAGGGCGCATAATGGCTCTCCAACTGACCAGGCGCGGTGATCCCCTCTTCGCTCCCTGCCTCACGCACCTCTAGGTCGCTGACGGACCGAATGGCGTCCGCGGTGATCGGACCGGGGCGCAGGAGATAAATCGCATCCGCATCAGGGCGTATGATGGTGGACTCCACCCCGTCACTGGCTGGACCCGCATCCAGAATGAAGGGGATGCGCCCATCAAGGCTGGCCTTCACATGCGCAGCGCTCGTCGGGCTGATCGCGCCGGAGCGGTTTGCCGAGGGCGCCGCCAATGGCACGCCGGACGAGCTGATTAGCCCACGCATGGCGGGATGCGACGGCAACCGCACGGCGAGCGTGGGCAGTCCAGCGCTGGCCAGCTCCGCCACCGGGCAATCGGCAAGGCGCGGCAGCACCATGGTGAGAGGGCCGGGCCAGAATGCGGCTGCCAGCGCCTCCGCAACGGGATTGAAACCAACCAGTCGCCGCGCCATCGCCAGATCGCTCACATGCACGATCAGCGGATTGAAGGCCGGACGGCCCTTGGCGTCATAAATGCGCGCAACGGCAAGATCGCTCGTCGCATCGGCAGCAAGGCCATAGACCGTCTCGGTCGGCACGGCGACGGGCTGGCCCGCGCGGATCAATGCCGCCGCCTCGCTCAGGCTATCGCGATCATAGGCGCGAATCTGCGTATGGAATGGGCGGGCACCGTGCGACATGCGCGCGCTATAGCGCTGTGCCCGCGCGCAATGAAGCACAGATGCACCGTTGGCAGGGCCTCGGCTTTTGGCTTAGGGACATACGCCATGACAAGCACGCCCACCAAGCAGCAGAGCCTTTACCGCATCGCCGATGCGCTAGAGCGGCTCGCACCGCCTTCCCCGCCGCCAGTCGATCTGGCCGCGCACCCCGCTTATCGCTGGGATGGCAAAACACTCAGCATTGTCGATGCGTTCGAGCCGGTCGACTATGCGCTGCTCGCGGGCATCGATGCGCAAAAGCAGGCCTGCCTTGAGAATACGCGGAGACTCGCACGCGGCCATGCGGCGCATGACATTCTGCTGTGGGGCGCGCGCGGCACCGGCAAATCCGCCACGGTTGCAGCCTGCGTGGGGGAAGTGCGCAAGGAAGGTCTGCCGCTCGCGCTGGTCGAGGTCGCGACCGATGATCTGCGCAGTCTCGCGACCTTGTTCACCCTGCTGCGCCATGCGCCGCGCCCGACCATTCTCTACATCGACGATCTGGGCTTCGATGGCGACTTCGGTGCCGATGCACGGGCGCTGCGATCGCTCCTGCAAGGCGGCACGGCGGCACGCGGCAGCACGGTGCGGCTCTATGCCACCTCTAACCGCCGTCACATCGTGCCACGCTCGATGACCGAACAGGATGACCCTATCAATGCGCGCGACGTGGTGGATGACCGGCTCGCGCTGGCCGATCGCTTCGGGCTGTCCCTCGGTTTCCATGCGCTGGATCAGGATGCCTATGTGGCCATCGTTACACGCTATGCAGAGCGCTACGGCCTCGAGTTCGAGCCGCTTGCCGCGATCCAGTGGGCGACGCAGCGGGGCAGCCGCTCGGGCCGCGTGGCATGGCAATATGTGGTGGAGCTGGCCGGACGCGCCGGGCGGACGCTCGATCAGGGCTGACGGGCGCGCGCGGACCTACCCAACTGACATCACTGTATCCTCGCGAATGCGGGGATCCAGTCGACGTCGCCAATCCGCGCGACCTCGCATCGTCGCATGGTTCCCCACATTCGCGAGGACACCGGCGTTCTAACGTGCCGCAGCTGCCTTGGCCGCCGCCGGATTGCTCACCCGCCAGACCATCCCGCCCACATCATCGCTGACCAGCAGCGCGCCATCAGACGCCACGACCACATCCACCGGACGACCCTGCGCCTGACCATCCGCATTCAAAAAGCCGGTCAACAGATCGACCATCTTGCCCTGCGCCTGCCCCGCCTCGTTAAACGCCACATAGCTCACCTTGTAGCCAGCGAGCGGCTCACGGTTCCAGCTGCCATGCAAAGCGATAAAAGCACCGCGATCAAAAGGCGCGCCGAGCGCTGAGCCGGGCGAGAAGGCGAGACCCAGCGGCGCAGTGTGCGTGCCCACCGCAAAGGCCGGGCGGCGGGTATATTCGCGCAGATCATTGCGCTCGGGCTGCACGCGCTTGTCGATATAGCCGCCCCAATAATTCCAGGGCCAGCCATAAAAGGCTGCAAATTCAACATCAGTGAGATAATCGGGCACCAGATCGCTGCCCAGCATATCCCGCTCGTTCACGACGGCCCACAGCCCGCCGGTCCAGGGATTGAAGGCCAGATCGGTCGGATTACGCAGGCCACTGGCATACACATTATGCGCGCCGGCCTTGGGATCAATCTCCAGAATCGCAGCGCGATTATCTTCACCGTCCAGACCACCTTCAGCAATATTGCTGTTCGAGCCGATGCCCACATACAGCTTGCCATCCGGGCTGGCCGCGAGGCTGCGGGTCCAGTGCATATTGGGGGCATTGGCAGGCAGATTGCTGATCTTGCGCCCTGCGGTAGTGATGCTCGTCACGCCCTGCTTATAGGGGAAGGCCATGATGCTATCGGTGTTCGCAACGTAAAGCGTCTCGCCAATCAGCGCCATGCCATAAGGCGAGTTCAGCCCCTTGATGAACACATGCCGCTGCTCCGCCACGCCATCGCCATTGGCATCGCGCAGCAGGGTGATGCGGTTGGCAGACGGCGTTCCCGCACCGGCCATGCCCATCAGCTTGCCCATGATCCAGTCCTTGATGCCGCTCACCTCTCGGGCTGGACTGTTGGTTTCCGCAACCAGCACATCGCCATTGGGCAACAGCAGCATGGAGCGGGGATGATCGAGCCCGGCAGCAAAGCGCTGAACCGATAGCTTGGCCGCAGCAACCGGCGCTGCGCCTTCCGCCCAGCCCACCGGCTTGGCGATCTTCACGGTCGGAATAATCTGTCGGCGGCCCTCGGTGAACTGTGGCTCCCGCCCCTCTAACGCCTTTTCATCGAGCCGGGAGACATCCGGGCGGGTCAGATAGAAGAGCGTGCCCGCAATGGCGATGATGACAGCGCCGAGCGCCATGAGGATATATTTTTTCATTGCCGCGAATTTAGGCTTTTAGCCCAGCTTCCGCAACCTCGGGCAGGCTCAACAGGCAGCGATTTTGCGGGAGGCGCGATCAGCGCCCCTGCCACCAGATCAGTAGCGCGATGATCACCCCGATGCTGAGCCCTACCAGCAATCCGATGGAAGGCTGGTTAAGAAAACCGCCGACGAATGTCCCCACGATGGTCAAAAGCGCAATCGGCGCGCCGCCGCCCATTGGGTTCTTGTTTTGGGGATGGACTGGATCGCTCATGCCACCGCCTTTGCCACGTCCAGCCGCAGGTTTCCAGTCATGCCAGCCAATTGGGAGAACATCGTGCCGGTCGCCCTGATATGACACGACCTGCCCCGCAAAGGGACGTGACTAACCAGCCGTTCATTGGCTATCATAAGGGAATTACACAATATTTCATTCTTGGCACGAACCATGTGTCTATGGCCTCGCGTATCGGCAGCAGCCGAACCAAAGGGGCCTAATCAATTATGCAATTGCTCATGTTTGTGGACCGTCGCAGCTATGATGATGCTGCCGCGCTGATCGAAACTTTTGGCAAGATGGCTGGCGAAGAGGCGGAGCTGCGGGCGGACCAAAGCCGCGAACGGGGCAATTATGTGAAATTTTGCCACTGGCGCCAGATCGGCCGGGTGCTCCCCCTGCTTCAGGGCGATCAGGCGATGGGAACTTTGCACTGAGGGAACTTTGTAACGACTGCGACGTTTCGAGCGCAGGTTGGTGCGCTTCCAGCGTGCCCAGCCGCCTCTCCCGGTTTGCTTCACAGTCCCCAGAGGTAAGCCGGGAGAGCGCGGCGCACAGCCAGCAGCTTAGCTAACGCCAGCCTTTTCGCGCTCCTCCGCGACCAATTCCTTGCGCGATAATTTGCCAACCAGCGTCTTGGGCAGACTCTCGCGAATCTCAACCTCGCGTACCCGCTCATGCTTGCCAAGCTGCGCATTGGCCCAAATCTTGAGCGTCTCGGCGTCCACATCCTTGGGCGCATCCGGCAAAAGCGTCACGAACGCCTTGGGCATTTCGCCGCGATAAGCATCCGGCACGCCAATCACCAGCGCCTCCCGAATGGCCGGATGCTTATAAAGCACATCCTCAACCTGGCTCGGGAACACCTTGAAGCCGCCAACCGTGATCATATCCTTGATGCGATCCACGACGCGCAGATAGCCATCCTCATCAATCGTCCCGACATCGCCCGTGCGCAAATAGCCGTCGGCGAACGTATCGGCATCCGCATCGGGATTGTTCCAATAGCCGCGCATAACCTGCGGACCGGACACCACAATCTCGCCTGGCATCCCCACCGGCGCATCGCGGGTCGGGTCTTCCCGGTCGAGCAGCTTCACGTGCGTGCGGGGCAATGGCTGGCCGATTGATCCGACCTTGCCGGTCGCCTCATAGGGGTTGGCGGACACAACGCCGCTCGTTTCCGTCAGCCCATAGCCTTCCACCAGACGAGCGCCAGTTGCCGCCTCGAACCGCTCCTTGAGCGCGAGCGGCAGTGGCGCACCGCCGGAGATGCACACGCGCAGGGATGAGAGATTGGTGCGCGCCAGCATCGGGCAATCGAGCAGCGCCTGGAACATCGTCGGCACGCCGGGCAGCGCCGTCACCTTGCCGCGCTGCACGGCCGCCAGCACCTGCTTGGCGTCGAAGCGCGGCAACATGATGATCTCGCCGCGATTGGCCAGCGTGCGGTTGAGCACGGCGGTGTTGGCGAACACATGGAAGAAAGGCAGCGCACCAAGGATGCGATCCCCCTCATTGCGATGCGGATCGATCATATTCACTTGCCGGGCATTGGCGCTCAAATTCTGGTGCGTGAGCATCGCGCCCTTGGGCCGCCCGGTCGTGCCGCCGGTATATTGCAGCAGCGCCAGATCGCGCTCGGGGTCGATCGTGGGGAGCACCGCTTTGCCATCATTGGCCATCACGGCAGAGAAGCGCGTGATGCGCGGATCATTCGGCACCGGCTCATCGGCAGCGCGCTTGAACAGCCTGTAAAGCAATGATTTGGCAGGCGGCAATCCGCCCGCAACCGAGCCGACAATCAGCCGCTCGACGCACGAGCAATCCAGCACCGCCCGCGCATTGCCGAACAGCGGCTTGGCGGAGAGCGTTACCAGCAATTTCGTGCCGCTATCCTCGGCCTGATGGGCAAGCTCATCGACCGTATAAAGCGGCGAGAAATTCACCGCGATGGCCCCCGCCATCATCGCGCCATAATAGGCCGCGACATAATGGGGGACGTTGGGGAGATAGAGCCCAACCCGATCGCCCGGCTGCACGCCAAGCGCAATCAGCCCGGATGCAAAGCGGCGCGCCCCTTCATAGCAATAAGCATAGCTGTAGGTGCGGCCATAAAAATCGAGGAACAGCCGGTCGCCATCCTCCTGCGCAACCGCCCTGAGCATGTCAGGCAGAGACATTGGCGCAAACTCCTGCGCCCATTGCGTGGGGTGGTCATAATGGTCCTGCCAGACCGTGCGTTCGCTCTCCATGAGAGGAAGCTATGCCATTGCGATGGGCAAGGCAATCCATGCGATCCGACGCTACGTCGCTGGTGGGCACGCGCGCCTGAAACCGCAGCGACTCGGCCAAAACGCAGAAACGCCGACCTGTGAGGGCCGGCGCTTCATCGCGATTCAATGATGAGAAATCAGTCTTCGGTCGCAGGGCGGGCGGCGAACAACGCCGCCTCTTCCGCCAGCAGCGCTTCGCCTGCGCGACGCTGCGCCGTTTCGCGCTCAAGCCGCAGCTCTGCGATCAGCGCCTCACGGTCCCCATCCAGGCGATTGTCGACAGGTGCTTCAATGCCTGCCTTCTTAGCGGCCTTCACCACCAGCGCATCCAGTTCGCGCTGTGAGCAGAGCCCCAGCGTAACCGGATCCTTGGGCTGAATATTGCCGATGTTCCAATGCGTGCGATCGCGGATCGCCGCGATGGTCGTGCGCGTGGTGCCGATCAGCTTGCCGATCGCGCCATCCGAAATCTCGGGGTGATGGCGCAGGATCCAGGCGATGCCGTCCGGCTTGTCCTGGCGCTTTGAAACCGGCGTGTAACGCGGGCCCTTGGTGCGGCGCACAGGGTCCGGCCCTTTGAGCATCTTGAGCTTGTAATCGGGATCGGCCTCGCCCTTCTGAATCTCCTCATTGGAGATTTCATGGGCGCGCACCGGATCGCGACCGGTATATTTGGTGCCTGCCGTATCATCGGCGATCGCCTGCACTTCAAGAATGTGCAGCCCGCAAAACTCGGCGATCTGATCGAAGCCGAGTGCGGAATTATCGATCAGCCAGCTGGCTGTGGCGTGAGGCATGAGCGGCTGAGCCACGGCAAAGTCCTTCTGTGCAAAATAAGAAGGGCCACCCCTCGCGGGATGGCCTTATGCCAGCACAGATAAGCCATTGGCGCGCTATCCGCAACTCTTCTGACGTGCGGATCATATTGATATCCCGCGAGGAGCCGAAGCCCGCCCGCATTGCGCGCGTCACGCCGCCTTTGGCAGCGCCTTGTCAGCGAGCCAATGAAGGCTGGCGAGAAACTCCTCGGCACTACGCCGCCAACTGAAACCGGCGCCATAATGCGCACAATCGGCGCGATTGGCGAGCAGCGCCTTCTCCACCGCCACACCCAAATCCTCGTCCATCGCACCCACGGCATCGGTCAGAACATCCACCGGCCCCATGACTGGATAGGCGGCGACCGGCGTGCCGCTCGCAAGCGCCTCGATCATCACCAGACCGAAGGTATCGGTGCGGCTCGGGAACACCAGCGCATCCGCCGAGCGATAGGCCGCCGCGAGTGGCTCACCCGTCTGCAGCCCGAGGAAATGCGCATTCGGGTAACGCTCTTCCAGCGCCGCGCGCGCAGGCCCCTCGCCCACAATCACTTTGCTGCCGGGGCAATCAAGCGCGAGAAACGCCTCGACATTCTTCTCCACCGCCACACGGCCCACATGTAGCAGGATCGGCCGGGGCAAATCCTTGAAAGCCGGATGCGCCGGGCCATCCGGGCTGAACAGCGAGAGATCAACCCCCCGCCCCCAATGATGCGTGCGCATGATCCCCGCGCGATGCAGGTCCGCACGGATTGATGGCGTCGAGGTCAGCACCGCGCTCGCCGCGCCATGAAACCAGCGGAAATAGGGCCAGAACCAGTTAGCCGAAAGCCCCGTGCGCTGCTCGACATAATGGGGGAAATTGGTGTGATAGGCGGTCGTGAAGGCATGGCCCTGCCGCAAACACCAGCGCCGCGCCGCCAAGCAAAGCGGGCCTTCGGTCGCAAGATGGATCGCATCGGGCGCGAAGGCGGCAATCATCTTGCCGATTGAGCCCGGCGCGGCCATCGCCAGCCGAATTTCGGGATAGGTCGGGCATGGCAAAGTCATGAAGCGATCCGGCGCGATCACATCGACCACATGGCCCATCTGCACCAACTCCGCCCGCACGGATTGCAAGGTGCGCACCACGCCATTCACTTGCGGCGCCCAGGCATCGGTGATGATGAGGATGCGGCTCATGCCGCGACCTCGACTGGCACCTCGGCCGCCAGTTTGGGCGCCGCGTCCCGCTTCGCCATCTCATCAGCCCAGTGGAGGATTTCCATCTCGCCATCATGATGCTCGACCAGCGCGGTGCAGCCCTCCACCCAGTCGCCATCATTATAATAAGTGATGTCGCCAAACTGGCGCACTTCGGCAGTGTGGATATGCCCGCACACCACGCCATCGACATGCCGCCGCTCGGCCTCATGCGCCACAATCTCCTCAAAGCGGGAGATGAACGCCACGGCATTTTTCACCTTATGCTTGGCCATTTTGGAGAGCGACCAATAGCCCAGGCCAAACAGGCGCCGCACCTGATTGACCCGCCGATTGAGCGACATGAGGATCGTGTAGGCCGCGTCCCCAACCACCGCGAGCCAGCGATGCGCGAGCATCACCGCGTCAAACTCGTCGCCATGCAGCACCAGCAGCTTGCGGCCATCGGCGGTCGTGTGGATCATCTTGCGACGGATCTCGACCCCGCCAAAGCTCATGCCCGTAAACTGGCGGAACATTTCATCATGATTGCCGGGAATATAAATCACCCGCGTGCCACGCCGCGCCCGCTTCATGATGCGCCACACCACATCATTATGCTCGGTCGGCCAATAGACCCGCTTGCTGAGCTGCCAGCCATCCACAATATCGCCGACCAGATAGAGCGTATCGCTATCCACACTGTCGAGGAAGTCGATCAGCATCCCGGCATTGCAGCCTTTGGTGCCAAGGTGGATGTCACTGATCCAGATCGCCCGATAATGGCGCCGCGAGCTCCCGCTCCGTGCCGAGCGTTCCTGCGTGATAGAACTGATTGCGTTCATGGCTGGTGAACCCCCGTGGAAACTCGTCCTTGAGGGGCGCCCTAACGGATGTGTGTGACAGTTTTTCTTGGAATGTTACGGGATGGTTGCAGGGGTCCTCTCACTGCGTAATCGGAAGGAAGCCGGGCAATCCCTCGATGCGCGCGATCCAGCGGCGCAGCGAGGGCCAGACTGAGAGGTCGAACCCACCGTCCTGCGCAACATGCGTGTAAGCAAACAGGCAGATATCAGCGAGGCTAACCGTCTTGCCCGCCAGCCAGTCACGGCCATCAAGTTCCGCCGCCATCAATGCCAAGGCCCCCTCACCGGCGGCGCGCTTGCCCGCGATCTGCTCCCGCTGCACATCGTTCAGCGCAGCTTCCCCAATCATAGAGAGCCAGAAACGCAGCGTCGCGATGTTCGGCTCATGATTATATTGCTCCCAGAACATCCAGCGCAGCATGTCCGCATGATCGAAAGCGTCGGTCGGGATAAGCGCGGTGCCATGTGCCAGCCAGTGGCAAGCCGCATTGCTTTCAGGCAAAAAACGCTCGCCGACCTGAAGGACGGGGATGCGGCCATTGGCGTTCACATTCGCGAGGAACTGCGGTGTCCGCGTCTCGCCTTGAATGATGTCATAATGCCGCCGCTCCAAAGGGATGCCGAGCAAAGCAGCGGTCAGCCGGATTTTGTAGCAATTGCCCGATGGGTCATATTCGTGGAGGATCAGCACTTCATTCATCACCGTACCTTCAGCACAATCTTCCCCACATGATCGCCCGCTTCCATCCGCCGATGCGCGTCCGCCGCGTCTTCCAGCGCAAACACCTTGTCCATCGCGGGCTTCAGCGCGCCCTCCAGCGCCATCGGCCACACAATCTCCCTGATCTCCCCGATCAGCAGCGCCTTGAAGCCAGCCGTCCGCGCGCGCAGGGTTGATCCGGTCAAAGTGAGCCGCCGCATCATGATGCGCGAGATCAGCAATTCCGCCTTCGCGCCGCCCAGCACGGCAATCGAAACATGCCGCCCATCTTCGGCCAGGCATTCCAGATTGCGCGGCAGATAGTCACCGCCGACCATATCCAGCACCGCCGTCACGCCCGCGCCACCTGTGATGCGCTTGATCGCCTCGACGAAATCCTCATTGCGATAATTGATCGCATGGCCCGCGCCCCAGTCCAGCGCCGCGCGGCACTTCTCGTCGCTCCCGCACGTCACGATGGAGGTGATGCCGAACAGCCTGCACAGGGTAATCGCCATCGTGCCGATGCCGCTCGTGCCGCCATGAATGAGCACGCTGTCGCCCGCGACCACATAGGCCCGCTCGAAGAGATTGTGCCACACCGTCATCAGCGTTTCGGGGAGCGCGGCGGCCTCTTCCATCGGCATGGCGGGCGGCACGGGCAGGCATTGCTCCCAATGCGCGCAGACATAATCGGCATAGCCACCCCCCGCGACCAGCGAGCAGACTTTCTGGCCGATCACATCGCGCGGCACGCCCTCGCCGACCGCGACAATCGTTCCCGCAACCTCCAGCCCCGGCAGTGGCGAGGCCCCCGGCGGCGGCGGATAAGCGCCCTTCCGCTGCAGCACATCGGGCCGGTTCACGCCTGCAGCCGCCACCTCGATCAGCACTTCACCCTCACCGGGCGCAGGCACTGGCACCTCCACGGGCTTGAGCACCTCCGGTCCACCGGGGGTGCTGATTTCGATCGCTCGCATCATGCTCGGCAGGGTCATTGCGCTTTGCTCAACCTCTCGAAATGGTCACTCGCGCCTGTCTAGAGTCCCGTCGGAAAAAGACCAGCCCCCGCGCAATTCGTGAAAGCCGCAGGTTGACTCGGGCTCGCTTTCCGTCGAGCATGGCACTCATGGACTTTGACGACGCCTCACCTCGGGCGCGACCCGACGATCCACTCGCGATGCTTATCCGCGAGGATCTTGATCGGCTGTCTGTTTCAGAACTCGAAACGCGCATCACGCTGCTCGCAGCGGAAATCGAGCGCACACGGGCAAAAAAAGAATTCGCGTTTAATCACAAATCAAACGCTGAAGCGCTATTCAGAAAATAGGGAGAGATGAGGCAGGATCGCCTTCGGGCAGATATCGGTCTCCGCGCGGTTGGATGAATGCAGGCATGATCTTGAAGCAAGCCTGCAGGGTTCCAACATTGATGACAGCACGGTCTGGATCCCAGGCCGCAGGAGTAAGATAAAAATGCCCTCTTTCGCGCCCGCCTTAGAAACGACGTTACACAACGCGCTGGCACATGCGACCGAGCGCGCGCACGAATATGCGACGCTTGAGCATCTGCTGCTGGCCCTCATCGATGATGAACATGCCGCCAAGGTCATGCAGGCCTGCGGCGTGGATCTCGGCGAGCTCGGCGACACGGTCGTCCAATATCTCGATTCAGAGCTGGAAAGCCTCAAGGTTGCCGGCAGCCCGGATCCCTCGCCCACCAGCGGCTTCCAGCGCGTCGTCCAGCGCGCGATCCTGCACGTCCAGTCTTCTGGCAAGGAAGAAGTGACCGGCGCCAATGTGCTCGTCGCGCTCTTCTCCGAGCGGGAGAGCTATGCCGTCTATTTCCTGCAGCAGCAGGATATGAGCCGTCTGGATGCCGTCAGCTTCCTCTCCCACGGCGTCGGCAAGGGCTCGACCCCAACCGAAGCGGCCAAGCCCGCCGCCCAACCCGAGGAAGAGAAGAAGTCCGAGAGCAAGAAGAAGGAAGGCGCACTCGATCAGTTCACCGTGAACCTGAACGAGAAGGCCAAGGAAGGCCGTGTCGATCCGCTGATCGGCCGGACTGCCGAGGTTGACCGCACCATCCAGATCCTGTGCCGTCGCTCCAAGAACAACCCGCTCTATGTGGGCGACCCGGGCGTCGGCAAAACGGCAATTGCCGAGGGCCTCGCTCGCAAGATCGTGAATGGCGAAGTGCCGGACGTGCTTAAGGAAGCCGTGATCTACTCGCTCGATATGGGCGCGCTGCTTGCTGGCACACGCTATCGCGGCGATTTCGAGGAGCGCCTGAAGGCCGTCGTTACCGAGCTGGAGAAGATGCCCCACGCGGTGCTCTTCATCGATGAGATCCACACCGTCATCGGTGCAGGTGCAACGTCCGGCGGGGCAATGGATGCCTCCAACCTGCTCAAGCCAGCTTTGTCAGGCGGGCAAATCCGCTGCATCGGCTCGACCACCTATAAGGAGTTCCGCAATCACTTCGAGAAGGACCGCGCATTGCTGCGGCGCTTCCAGAAGATCGACGTGAACGAGCCCACCGTGGAAGACACGATCAAGATCCTGATGGGTCTGCGCTCCGCCTTCGAGGATCACCACTCGGTGAAATAC
>CAMLFF010000054.1 GCA_946479185.1 uncultured Sphingobium sp. | reverse complement strand
GATGCAATGGCCACCGTCTCCGCACAGAGCGATAGGCCGTAGCTCGCATTCTCGAAATTGCTGCCGGTAATGATGGTGCCGTCCGTCAGCCGCAACGCCGCGCCCACCGCGAACTGGCTATAGGGCGCATGAGCATTCGCCATCGCTTCACGGGCCTGGGCGACCAGCACCTGTTCCGCATCGGTTAGGGGAGCACCACCACTCATTGCCGCACCACATTCCATTCGATTGGCCCTTCAATGCCGTTCACGCGCTTCCAGGTCGAGGCGGTCCACATCACCCAGGGGCGGGTGGCATAATCGGGCATGAAGAAGTCGCCCTCAACCCACAGCGTGCGGTTGATGCCGCCCGCAATATCATAGGCGGCCTCAAACTCGCGGCTCGTGCGGATCAGCACCGGCTTGGCGCTGTGCGTCTCGATCTGGTTGAGGAAGGTGTTGAGCTCGGCCAACAACGTGTCGCGATTGGGGCGCTGTTCGCACCCCTCCCAAAAGCCGAGTTGCACGACTGTAGGCAGCATCTCGCCATCGCGCGGCACTGTCGCGATGAAGCTCGTCGCCTGGCCGGAAGCGCGGGCGCACAAATCATAGCGGTGGATCACGCCATAGCGCATGTCGTTCTGCCGCGCGCCCGCCAGATAGCGGTCGAACGCGGCATCGCGCCCATGCGCGCCGCTGGTCGCGAGCAGATAAACGAAATCGGCCCCTGCCGCGCGCGCCATGCGCCAGTTGATCTCGCCGCTTTGCGCGTCGAGCGTGATGCCCTGCGTTGGGAAATGCGTGCGCGATGGCGTCCAGCTGCGCGCGAACATGGTGAGGCCCGTCGCCAAGATCGCGCCAATCAGCAGCGTGCAGATCATGAGTCGCAGCGGCGTGACCTTGAAGCGCCGCGGTTTCTTCGATGTATAATAGTGCGATGTCGTCATGGTCATGCGCGGATATGCAGCACGCAGATCAGCGTAAAGAGCCTTCTTGCCGTATCGAAGTCGACACCGATCTTCCCCTCAAGCCGGCTCATCAATAGCTCAGCCGCCTGATTGTGGATCGCCCGCCTCGCCATATCGACCGTTTCGATCTGCGCGGGCGTGGATTGCCGGATCGCCTGATAATAGCTCTCGAAGATCGCGAAATAATCCCGGATCGCACGTCTGAAGCTGGCAAGGCCCAGGATCACGGCTTCAAGCGGGCTGTCGTCAGGCTGGCGGATCTCGATGACCAGGCGCCCATCAGCGACCCTCAGGAACACCTTGTAAGGCCCCTCAAAGCCCTGCTCGCCCGAACGAACGGGCGCGAAGCTGTTCTCCTCCAGCAGATCGAAGATTGCGATGGCGCGCTCTTGTTCCACATCCGCGCTGCGCCATAAAATGGTCTTATCGTCGAGCACGATGTCGATGATGCGCGGGTCGGCCATGTCGCTGCATCCCTAGGCCTGCTTGGCGGGCGGGGCAAGCAAAGCGGGCGCGTGCGTTTTCATCCACGCTCTTATCCACAGACGATCTCACCCGCAGCACATTAGAGGCTTGATCGACGGCTGGCGAAAGCCGATTATGCGCGGCTCATGGCTGATATGATAAGACTGACTCCGGTGCCGGATGCCGCGCCCGAACCCCGTATGCCGCGCAATGTCGAGGCGGAGGCGGCGCTGCTTGGCGCGTTGATGGTGGATAACCGCATCGTTGAAGATGTGCAGATGGAGCTGCGCGCCCAGCATTTCTTCGAGCCGCTGCATGGCCGCATCTATGATGCGATCTTGAAGCTGGTCGATCGCAACATGGTCGCCAACCCGGTGACGCTCAAGCCGCTGATGGAGGCCGACCCGGCGCTCAAGGAGCTGGGCGGGGCAGGCTATCTGGCGCAACTGACCGGCAGTGGTGCCGCCGTGATCGGCGCGCGCGATTTTGCCCGGCAAGTCTATGATCTGGCGCTGCTGCGCGAGCTGATCGGCGTGGGCCGCGATCTGGTCGACAAGGCGCTCGATACATCCGATTCGATTGACCCCAAGGGGCAGATCGAAGGCGCGGAAATGGCGCTTTACGCCGTGGCCGAGCAGGGCGGCGACACCGGCAGCATGAAGACCTTCGCGCAGGCGACACGCCTCGCGGTGGAGATGGCGGAGAAGGCGCTCAATTCCGGCGGCCATGTCTCCGGCATCACCTCCGGTATCGACGGCCTCAATGCCCGCACCGGCGGTCTGCATCCGTCCGATCTCATCATCGTTGCAGGTCGCCCTGGCATGGGCAAAAGCTCGCTTGCGACCAACATCGCCTATAATGCCGCCAAGCGCT
Organism: uncultured Sphingobium sp.; assembly: GCA_946479185.1. The sequence goes on along the minus strand of CAMLFF010000054.1, from coordinate 11,100 downwards.
GGATGCGGGACATGGCCGATGGCATTCCGCCGGAGAAATCCATCGGTGCGCCGGTCGCCATCTTCAACCTGGAAATGTCGGCTGACCAGCTCGCCACGCGTATTTTGGCTGAGCAATCGGGCATCAGCGGTGAAGCGCTGCGCATGGGTAAAATCAGCCATAACGACTTCCAGAACCTCGTGCGCGCCTCGCGCGAGTTGGCGGATCTTCCGTTGTTCATCGACGATACGGCTGGCCTGACCATCGCCGCGCTGCGCACCCGCGCGCGACGGCTCAAGCGCCGTCACAATATCGGGCTGGTGGTGATCGATTACCTCCAGCTGCTGCAGGGTTCCGGCAAAGCAGGCGAGAGCCGCGTGAACGAAATCTCGGAAATCAGCCGTGGCCTCAAGACGCTCGCCAAGGAGCTGATGGTGCCGGTGATTGCGCTCTCCCAGCTCAGCCGCGCGGTGGAAAGCCGCGAAGACAAGCGCCCGCAACTCTCCGATCTTCGCGAATCCGGCTCGATCGAGCAGGACGCGGACATGGTGTGGTTCCTCTATCGTGAAGATTATTACGAGATGAGCAAAGAGCCCAAGATCGAGGAAGAAGCCGCTTATGCCGCCTGGTATGAGAAGATGGAGCGCATCAAGGGCCATTCCGAGCTGATCGTCGCCAAGCAGCGCCACGGCGCCACCGGCAAAGTGCGGCTCTACTTCGATGCCAAGATCACCCGCTTCACTGACTTGGCGGACGACCAGATGGCCCCGGCCTACGACGACGACTAAGAGTCAGAGTGACTGGGCGGCCACCCAGCCGCTGGCCCACGCCCATTGGAAATTATAGCCGCCGAGCCAGCCGGTTACGTCTGCGGCTTCTCCGATGACATAGAGGCCGGGCATTTTGCGGGCTTCCATCGTTTTGGATGAGAGGCCTGCGGTGTCGATGCCGCCTGCGGTGACTTCCGCTTTGGCATAGCCTTCGCTCCCATTGGGGATGAAGCGCCAGTCGGCGAGGCGGGATTGCGCGGCCAGCAGCGCGCGGTCGGGCAGGTTGCCGAGATCGCCTTCCAGCGCGAGTTCGTCCGCCAGCACATTGGCGAGACGCTCGGAGAGGGCGTTGCGCAGCTGGCGGCGCAGATTTGTTCTGGGCGTTTCCTGCTTGGACTTGAGGAGCCAACCATCCGGGAGATCGGGCAGATAATCGACGCCGATCTGCTCGCCATGCTTCCAGTAAGAGGAGATTTGCAGGATCGCGGGGCCGGATAGGCCGCGATGGGTGAACAAGGCTGCCTCGCGAAAGCTGGTCTTGCCACAACGCACGATCACATCTGCGGAGACGCCAGAGAGGGCGGTAAACAGGGCGTCTTGCGGGGCGAGGGTGAGGGGCACCAGTGCTGGGCGGGGCTGCACGACCTTGAGACCGAATTTGCGCGCGACGTCATAGGCAAAGCCGGTCGCGCCCATCTTGGGGATGGAGGGACCGCCGGTTGCAAGCACCAGTGAGGGCGCGGTGGCGATCTGCCCGTTGGAAGTGACGCTGAACAGGCCATCGGCGTGGGACACATCATCAATGCTGCTGCTGCACGCGATGTCCACGCCGCCCTTGGCGCATTCCTCTAGCAGCATGGCGACGATTTGTTTTGCCGAGCCATCGCAGAACAGCTGGCCGAGCGTCTTTTCATGCCAGGCAATGCCGTAGTGCTCGACCAGATCGAGGAAATCCCGCGCCGTGTAGCGGCTTAGCGCAGATTTGGCGAAGTGAGGGTTTTGCGAGAGATAGCGGTCGGGCGCGGTGTGAATATTGGTGAAATTGCACCGCCCGCCACCGGAAATCAGGATTTTCTTGCCCGGCTCATCGGCATGATCGAGCAGCAGCACGCGGCGCTCGCGCTGCCCTGCAATAGCCGCGCACATCAGCCCGGCCGCGCCTGCACCGAGGATGATTGCGTCATATGAGTTGAGTGCAGCGGGCATTCAGGGCCACTAGCGCCAGACCCGGCGGGAGGGAAGTCATGCTTCCGCCCCGGCAGTGCGCCATTCAGAATGCAGGCTGGTTAGCCGGATCGTCCGGATCGCCCAGCGGCGTGGAGATGGTGTGGATGCCGCACTCCACCTTGTCCCAACCGCGCCAGCGACCGGCACGCGGGTCTTCGCCCGGCATCACCTTGCTGGTGCAGGGCTCGCAGCCGATGGAGAGATAGCCCTGCTCCTCCAGCGGATGGCGGGGCAGATCATGCTCTGCAAAATAGGCTTCCAGCGCCGCCTTGTCCCAGTCGCCCAGCGGATTGATCTTCAGGCGACCATCCTCAATCTCGAAACGCGGCAGGTTCTGGCGCGTCACGGATTGAAAGGCCTTGCGTCCGCTGATCCAGCTATCGAGGCCGCTTTTGGCGCGGGCCAATGGCTCGACTTTGCGGATTTCGCAGCAGCCATCGGGGTCATAGGACCAGCGAAGGCCCTTTTCATCCTTGGCGGCCAGCACCTCGGCATTGGGCGTCACGACCTGACTGTCCGTGAAGCCGAAGCGGTCCATCAGCGTCTCGCGATAATCCAGCGTCTCGGGGAACATCTTGAGCGTATCGACGAACACCACCGGCGTATCGCGGTTCGCCTGCGCCACCAGATGCAGCAGCACAGCGCTCTCCGTCCCGAAGGAGGAGACGACGGCGACCTTGCCCAGGATATTCTCGTTGAGCAGCGTGGTCAGCATCGTCCCGGCATCAACGCCCGCAAAACGCGCGTTCAGGGCATCAGCCTCGGCCTGCGTCCAGCGCGGGGCGACATCGATCCGGTCGATCGTGCGGAGTGCTTCACCCATGACGTTTCGCCCAGATTGGCGCGACGCCGTCCACGGCCTTTTGATAAAAGCCGGGGAAGCGCGTGAGCGCGGCTTCGACATGCTCAGGATCGAGCGGCTTATCCGGCACGAAGCTATCAAAGCCACAGCGGACCATATGGCTGATCTGATCGACCGCAACATCGCCCACAGCACGCAGCTCGCCAGTATAGCCAGCCTCGCGCAGGATGCGCGCGACCGAATAGCCGCGCCCATCGCCGAAGCTGGGGAAATTCACTTCAACGAGCGCGATCCGCTCCAGAAAGGGCAGCAGCTCGCGCGCGTCTTCGCCCGGCTCGATGCGCACGGCGGTCGCATTGCTCTGGCCGCTAAAGGCTTCGAGCGTCACGGCGGGCAGCTCGGCGCATTCCTTGCCTTCACGCAGGGACAGAAACTCAAGCATAGATTGCCTCCTTGAACGGAGCCATGCCGATCCGCCGATAGGTGTCGACAAAGCGCTCACCCTCGGTCCGGTTGGCGAGATAGACGTTGGTCGCCGTCTCGATGGCGTCCACGATGCCGTCCTCGCTGAAACCTGGCCCGGTGATCTGGCCAAGCGCCACATCTTCCGCACCCGATCCACCGAGCAGCAGCTGGTAATTTTCCACGCCCCTGCGGTCCACGCCCAAAATGCCGATATTGCCGGCATGATGATGCCCGCAGGCATTGATGCAGCCGCTGATCTTGAGCTTGAGTTCGCCCAACTCCTTCTGACGATCCAAGTCTGCAAAGCGCTGCTGAATCTTCTGCGAGAGCGGGATGGCGCGCGCATTGGCAAGGCTGCAATAATCAAGGCCGGGGCAGGCGATGATATCGCTGATGAGATCGAGATTGGCGGTGCCGAGGTCAGCGGCTTCAAGCGCTTTCCAGATCGCGTAGAGATCAGCCTTCTTCACATGCGCCAGCACGATGTTCTGCGCATGAGTGACGCGCAGCTCATCAAAGCTGTACTGCTCGGCCAGGTCGGCCATCAGGTCAAGCTGTGCGGACGAGGCATCGCCGGGGATACCGCCGGTGGGCTTGAGGCTGATATTGACGATGGCATAGCCAGGCACCTTGTGCGGAGCGACCTGCGCCTCCACCCATTGCGCGAAATCGCGGTCGGAGAGGTCAATCTCGTCGGCAAGGCCGGTTTCATAAGCAGGCGGCGCGAAATGCGCAGCGATCCGCTCCAGCTCCGCCAATGGCGGATCGAGGCCGAGCGTCTTCATCTGGGCGAACTCTTCCTCGACCTGACGGCGATATTCATCGGCGCCCATTTCGTGGACGAGGATCTTGATGCGGGCCTTGTACTTATTGTCGCGACGGCCGTGGCGATTATACACGCGCAGGCAGGCTTCGAGGTAGGAGACCACCTCGTTGAACGGCACGAAATCGCGGATTTCAGGCGAAATCATCGGCGTGCGGCCCATGCCGCCCCCAGCGAAGATGCGCGCGCCAAGCTCGCCATCCTTCTCGACCAGCAAGATGCCGATATCGTGCAGGCGCATGGCCGCGCGATCATCATCGCTCGCGATCACGCAGATTTTGAACTTGCGCGGCAGATAGGTGAATTCCGGGTGGAAGCTCGACCATTGGCGCAGCAGTTCGGCGAGCGGGCGCGGGTCGGCCACTTCGTCAGCGCTTACACCGGCATATTGATCGGACGAGATGTTGCGGATGCAATTGCCGCTGGTCTGGATGGCGTGCATTTCGACCGTGGCCAGCTCAGCCAAGATGTCCGGCGCGTCGGAGAGCTTGATCCAGTTGAACTGGATGTTCTGTCGCGTCGTGAAGTGGCCATAATCGCGATCATATTTGCGCGCGATATGGGCCAGCATGTGCATCTGCTTGCCCGATAGCGTGCCATAAGGCACCGCGACGCGCAGCATATAGGCGTGCAGCTGGAGGTAGAGGCCGTTCATCAGCCGGAGCGGCTTGAACTGATCTTCGCTCAGCAGGCCATCAAGGCGACGTTGCGTCTGGTCGCGAAACTCCGCAACCCGCGCGTCCACCATTGCCTGATCATATTGGTCATATTGATACATGTCAGATTACCCAGTTGCCGGCTGTCGGGTCGGCTGGTTTGAGGCTGAGATCGAGGCGCACGGTCGGCCCGAGCGCGCGAATACGTTCCTTGATGTGCGCGGGGCGGACATTGCCCGCCTCATCTATCGTGGCGTCCACGACATAGGGCACATTGACGCGGCGCGCGGCGACTTCCGCCTGCGCAATCTCATTGCCCTTGTCGCCCACATCGCAAGCGTCATTCACATGGATGGACCAGCTTTCGCCCGTCCACCAGGTGACGTCCCCCGTCGCCAGATCATTTCCGGTCAGAACATTCATGCGTCAAAAGCTCCCCAACGCTTCATATTGGCCGAGCGGCAAGCAATCGAGCGCATCGGCGTGAACAACCACGTCACCGACCACGATGAGGCCGGGACTTTTAACATTTTCGCGCGTCACAAGGTCGCCCAGATCGGCGAGCAGGCTGCGCAACACGCGCTGCTCGGGCCTCGTAGCGCTCTCGATCACCGCGATGGGCGTGTGCGGCGAAAGGCCGTCGCGCATCAGCTTTTCAGCGATCTCGTGGGAGGTCGCGAGGCCCATATAGATGACGAGCGTGCGCCCGGCACCGGCGAGGCCAGCCCAATTCTGCTCGGAGAGGCCTTTGCACTGGCCAGCGACAAAGCTGACGATGCTGGCATGATCGCGGTGGGTGAGCGGCAAGCCAGCACTGGCACCGCCGCCAATGGCTGCGCTGATGCCGGGCACGACCTGACAAGGCACCCCAGCCTCGCGGCAGGCCTCAAGCTCTTCGCCGCCACGGCCAAAAATGAAGGGATCGCCGCCCTTGAGGCGCACGACATCGCGGCCGCCCAGCGCCTCGGCGACGAGTAGTGAATTGATCGCCTCCTGCTTCATCGAGTGGCGCGAGCGCTGCTTGGCGACGGAAATCAGTTCTGCATCGGCGCGTGCCATGGCGAGAATGGCGGGATCGACCAGACCATCATGCACGATGAGCGTCGCATTGCCGATCAGCCGCGCAGCGCGCAGCGTCAACAGATCGGGATCGCCCGGACCTGCGCCGACAAGATACACCGTTCCCGGCTTGGAAGACTCATGATGCGCCATGACCGGTAGATGCTTATCCTGAGCGCCACTCGCAACCGACGCTTGCTTTAGGTGGCCCTAGCGAAACTTTTGTGGCGCTGAGCAGGGCTTAGCGATCCGCGACAATGTCCAGCGGCTTGAGGCCGATGCCCACCGAAGCGCGCGGTTGCTGCGTTTCGGACGAGGCGACCGGATAAGCGCAATGGTCCGCCGCATAATGGCCGCCGGGGCGGTGATTGCCCGCAAGGCCGAGGCCGCCCACCGGGGCATTGGGCGCGAGCGTGAAGGAGGGGCGGTTCCAGTTGATGACGCCTGCCCGCACATTGACCCAGAAGCGATCATATTGCTCGGGCGTGCCGCCAATCAAGGTCGCGCCGAGGCCGAACTGGCTGTTGTTTGCTTCCGCAATGGCTTCATCGAAGCTGGTGACGGAAATGACCTGCAACAAGGGGCCGAACAGCTCAACATCTGGCCGCTCGCTCATCGCGGTCACATCGATAATGGCGGGGGTGACGAAGGGCAGGCCATCGAAGGGTCGCTGCATATGTTTGATCGGGCGGCCACCATTGCTCATGAGCATCAGGAAGCTTTCCGTGAGGCCGTCAGCTGTTTCCAGATCGATCACCGGGCCCATGAAGGGGGCGGGGTCAGCATCCGGCGCGCCGATGATGAGGCGATCAGCCAAGGTCTTGACCTCGCCAACCAGCGCCTCTTGCAGCGTGTCGCGAACGATCAGGCGGCGGGCGGAGAGGCAATGCTGGCCGCTCGCATCGAAGGCGGATTGCGCGATAAGCGCAGCGGCGCTGGCGAGATCCGGCGTGTCCCAGGCGATGATGGGGTTGTTGCCGCTCATCTCAAGCGCCAGCACCCGGTCTGGCCGGTGCGCATTTTCGCGCATGATCGCAAGGCCGGTCTGGGTCGATCCGGTGAAGCAGATGCCATGAATGCGCGGGTCCGCAACCAGCGCTTCGCCTGCCTCCGGCCCGCCGATCACACATTGCACAAGGTCTTCGATCAGACCGGCTTCGTGCAGCAGTTGCACGAGCATTTCCGCCGTAGCGGGCGTCTTCTCGGAGGGTTTGAAGAGGATGCCATTGCCTGCCAGCAGCGCCGGAATAATATGATCGACCGGGATGCGGGCGGGCATCGCATGGGGCGTGATGACCGCGACGATGCCGAGCGGCTTGTGGCGCAGGGCCGAACGCGCGCCCAATGCTCCCTCGACCTGACGCTGGCCGGTGCGCTCTGAATAGGCTTGGATAGATTTCTCGATCCGATCGAACAGGGCCGCGACTTCCTGCCGGGCGTGCCAGAGGGGGCGACCTGTTTCATTGGCGACGAGGGCGGAAAGCGTGGCTTCCTCCGAGCGCACGCCATTGGCGAAGCGGCGGATGGTTTCGACACGGTAGGAGGTGGGCATGCCAGCCCAAGCCGTCCAGGAGCGCTCGACACGTCTGATCTGCAGCGCGACATCGCTTGGCGGGCTTTCCCAGATCAGCTCGCCAGTCGCGGGCGCGATGGACCGGATGAGATCGCGCTTTGCAACAGATTGCGCCTGAATAGGCGGAAGAGGCTGGCGCGCAGGGAGCATGCGCGACTCTATGGCGGGCAAAAGGTTGCCAGCTTCTTTACGATGCGGTCAGTTGAGCGCTTTGTGTGCTGCTCCCATTGCGCGGATGGCGGCGACCTTCTGGTTGAGCAGGGTCCAATCGTCGGTTGCGGCTATGGGTGCCCAGATGGCTTCCACCTCCTCGATATGCATGGAGCAGGGGGCATCGCCGCGCCAATAATCATGATCGAGCGCGTCGGGGCGCAAGGTGAGGGGCTTGAGGGCTTCGCGCGCCTTGTCCCACGCTTCGCCGGGGTAGCGGGTCGCGTCATGATCGCCGCGCCGCCAATCGAAGAAAAAGCGGTCGATCAGCGCGTCGCTCCCACGCAGGGCTTCGACGGCAGCGACGACGAAAGCGCGGGCGGTCGTGTCGTCGGGGGCGGAATACCCCAAGCGCTGCAGGAAGCGTGTGACAAGGCGACCCTCATAAATGGCCGGATACTGCCGCAGAATGTCGACCAGCGCGTCCGGCTCGGCGAGGTGCGCGAGGGACTGGGCGAGTTGCGCGACATCCCAATGGATTGCCTCGGCTTGCCGCGCGAAAGAATAAAGCCCCGATTGATCGAAATAGGCAGCCGTAAAGCCCGGCTCCCAGCGCGGCGTGAAGCGCCACGGCCCATAGTCGAAGCTCTCCGCCGTAATGGCGATATTGTCGCTGTTGAGCACGCCATGCACGAAACCTGCGACCATATAGCTGGCGGCAAGGTCCGCCGTGCGCGCGACCACGGCGCGCAACAGCGCCAGTGCGGGGGCATCGCCGGGCTCGATCTCCAGCAGGTGACGTAGGCAGTAGTCGACCAGTCGCTTCATCTCCTCAATCTGACCGAGATAGGCGAGGCGCTGGAAGCTGCCGATGCGGATATGACCGTGGTTGAGGCGCACCATCACTACCGAGCGGGTGGGGGAGGGCTCGTCCCCACGCATCAGCGCTTCGCCCGTCTCGATGAGCGAGAAGGTGCGCGAGGTGGTGACGCCCAGCGCCTCGAGCATTTCGGTGGCGAGGATTTCCCGCATGCCGCCCTTGAGTGTCAGGCGCCCGTCGGCGGTGCGACTCCACGGCGTGAGGCCGGAGCCCTTGGTGCCGAGGTCGAGCAGCCGCCCGCCAGCTTCGGGTGCTTCACGCATTTGCGCGAACAGAAAGCCCCGCCCATCGCCAAGATCCGGATTATACACGCGGAACTGATGACCATGATAGCGCAGCGCCAGCGGCTCGGGCTGGGCGCCCGGCAAAGGCTCGAATCGCCCGAAATGCGCAAGCCAGCGTTCGTCGCTCAGACCATCAAGGCCCACGCTCGCCGCCGCCCGATCATTGCGGAAGCGCAGGATCGTCTGGGGGAAGTCGGCAGGCTTGACCGGATCGCCAATGAAGTCGGCAATCTCGTCAATCGCGCGCTCGGGGCGGAAATCTCTTGTTTGTAGCGTCTCGTCCATGCTCTGATATGGGGTGATGGCGGGGAAAGGATCAAGCTTGTCGCGCTATGATGATAAATATTGGTGGTCGCAGGATAATTTGCGCCTCCATTATCGGGACTATCCCGGCCGGGACGATCGGCCACCGATCCTCTGCATACCGGGGCTGACCCGCAATGCCCGTGACTTCGAGCCGTTGGCCAACCGGCTGGCGGGCGAGTGGCGTGTCATCGTGGTGGAACTGCGCGGGCGCGGCGAGAGCGCCTATGCCAAAAACCCAATGAGCTATGTGCCGCTCGTCTATCTGCAGGACCTGGTGAAGCTGATCGAGGAGTTGGCCCTGCCGCGCTTCGTGGGGATCGGCACGTCGCTTGGCGGCATCATGCTCATGCTCATCGCCGCGACCAAGCGGGGGTGCCTTGCTGGCGCGCTGCTCAACGATATTGGGCCGGACATTGCTGAAGAGGGGCTGGAGCGTATCCGCCGCAATGTCGGCAATGGCAGCGGTCACCCCACCTGGGTCCATGCCGCGCGCGCGGTGGCGGATGTTCAGGCCGTGATCTATCCCGATTATCGCCTGACCGAGTGGCTGGACATTGCGCGGCGGCTCTATCGGCTGAACAGTCAGGGCCGCATCGTGCTGGATTATGACCAGAGCATCGCCGAGCCCTTCCGCGCGCCCGGCGGCGCTGCGGGGGTGGACCTGTGGCCCGCCTTTGCAGCGCTGAGCGATATTCCGCTCACGCTGGTGCGCGGTGAGCTGAGTGATCTGCTCACGCGGGAAACGGCGGCCAAAATGCAGGAGCGCCTGCCGCAGATGGAAGTCGTCACCGTGCCGCGGGTTGGACATGCACCCACGCTTGAAGAGCCGGATGCGCAGTCCGCTATTGATCGGCTGCTCGAAAAGGTCATGATGACGTCATGAGGATTTGCGCGGACAACCAAAAGCTTAAAGGTCGTCCGTTGCGCGTGCTCCAGATGCACGAGACATTCGATCTGGGTGGCAAGGAATCCCGGATGGTTCGGCTGATGAACCATTGGGGCCGCCGCATGACCCATGACATATTGCTGGTCGATCGCAAGGCGACCGGCGCCAGAGCCGCGCTCGATCCCGGTCTGGCGGTGCGTTTTCTCGATGACGGCTGCCTCGATGGGCCGCGCAAGCTCAGCAAATATCTCGCCCTCGCTCACCTCATGCGCGGCTATGATCTGGTGCTCACCTTCAATTGGGGCGCGATTGACGGCGCGATGGCGCATAGTGCGCTGCGCCGCCTCAAGCGCCTGCCGCCGCTCATCCATCATGAGGATGGCTTTGAAGCGGAGGAAGCTTTCGTCCGTCAGGCGACTCGCAATCGCTATCGGCAATGCGCATTGCGCAGCGCCTCGGCGCTCATCGTGCCCTCCAATGAGCTTGCGCATATCGCGCAGAGCGAGTGGCGGCAGGCAGCCTCGAAAGTCCATCAGATCCCCAACGGCATTGATGTGGCCGCCTATGCCGGGTGCCGCGCGACATCTGCCATTCCGGGGCTCGTGCCCGATGGCCGGTTGATTGTCGGCACGGTGGCGGGGCTCACGCGGGTCAAAAATTTGCGCAAGCTCGTCCGCGCGGTGGCGCCGCTGCAGGATAAGGTCCGCCTTGTTATCGTGGGCGATGGCCCCGAGCGGGAAGCGATCCGCGCGGAAGCCTGCGCGCAGGGCATGAAGGACATAGTGCTGCCCGGCTTCCTCCCGCGCCCGCAGGATTATGTCGGGGCCTTCGATATTTTCGCGCTGTCATCGGATAGCGAGCAATTCCCCATCTCGCTCGCTGAGGCGATGGCGGCCGGGCTGCCGGTCGTCTCCACCGATGTGGGCGATGCAATGGCGATGGTCTCGCCGGATAATCGACCGTTCATCATCGCGCATGATGAGGATGATGATGTTGAAATCTTCACGGATGCCGTCGCGGAGCTGGCGGACGACGCACCGTTACGTGGCAAGATTGGCGAGGCCAATCGCAAACGGGCACTGCGCTGTCTCGATGAGACGGTGATGATCGGGCTCTATGCCAAGCTTTATGGGCGGGCCTTGGGGGATGAGGGTTTACTGACGCAAGCGCAGGTGCAACTCGCCACCCCTCCTCTTTAGGGGATCGTTGCGTAATCGCGTTTTTAAGGTTTGAGCGGGAC
>CAMLFF010000053.1 GCA_946479185.1 uncultured Sphingobium sp. | reverse complement strand
GCAATGGCTGGCGAGATGAGCGCATCGGGCAAGATGAATGTCGGCTATTTCACCCAATATCAGGTGGAAGAGCTGGATGTTGACGATACGCCGCTCGAGCATATGGCGCGCGAAATGAAGGGCGCGACGCCCTCTGCCGTGCGTGCGCAGCTTGGGCGCTTTGGCTTCTCCGGCATTCGTGCGACGCAGAAGGTCGGTTCGCTTTCGGGTGGCGAGCGCGCACGGCTGGCGCTGGCGCTCATCACCCGCAACGCCCCGCATCTGCTCATCCTCGATGAGCCGACGAACCATCTCGACGTCGATTCGCGCGAGGCGCTGGTGCAGGCGCTCAACACATATAATGGCGCCGTCGTGATCGTGAGCCATGATCGGCACATGATCGAGCTGGTCGCGGATCGGCTCGTGCTCGTGGATAGCGGTCAGGCGCTGCCCTATGATGGCAATCTTGAGGATTATACCGACTTCGTGCTCGGCAAGGGCGCAAACGCCGCACCGAAAGAGGGCGGACAGAAGAGTGACCGCAAGGGCGATAAGCGCGCCGCAGCCGAAGCGCGTGAGCGCTACAAAAATCTGCAAGCGCATGTGAAGAAAACCGAGAAGGCGCTGGCCGAGCTGACCGCCACCCGCACCCGGCTCGACAAGGCGATGTTCGACCCCTCCACGGCTGGCCCGCAGGAAAAGGGCGCCACCATGTCCGAACTGATGAAGCGCCGCTCCGACATCGAAGCCAAGATCGAAACGGCCGAGCGGCTCTGGATGGATGCCAGCGAGGCACTGGAGAATCGCGACGCATGATGACGGATGGGGAGCGCCTTGCTGCCTATCTTGAGCGGTTGCGGCTTGATACCCCGCCCGTTCCCGACGTTGCGGGCCTGAAGCAGGTTCAGATGGCGCATCGGCACACGATCGCTTTTGAAAATCTCGACATTCGACTTGGGCGCCCGATCCGCATCGATGCCGAAAGCGTGTTCGACAAATTGGTGACGCAGCAGCGCGGCGGCTACTGCTTCGAGCAGAACCGCCTGCTTGCGGACATGCTCGCGCTGATCGGCCTGCCCTCCCGCCCATTGCTGGCCCGCGTCCAGCTTGGCCTCATCCCCGACGAGGTGCCACCGCGTACGCACACGCTGCTGCTCCTCGAGATCGACGGCGAAAACTGGATCGCCGATGCAGGCTTTGGTGGAAGTTTCGCACCACCGCTACCGCTGAGAGATGGCACGACCGCCTCAACCGATGACGGCGCGATACACCGGCTGCGCGACGTCGATGGCCAGTGGCTGCTCGAACGCGGCGGTACGCCTGCCGCAATGGACAATCGCGCAACGCCGGGTGACGACTGGAAGCCCCAATATATATTCGACCTTTCGACGGTCGCGCCCATCGACCTTGAGCTATCCAATCATTGGACATCGACCCGGCCAGACACGCGCTTTGTGACCGGCCACATCGTGAGCATCGTGGAGCCCAGCGGCTTCGCAGCACTGACCGAGGCGACCCTCAAACAATATGATGTGCAGGCGGGCGCCAGCGAGCAGCAGCTCGCCAGCCCCACCGCTTATCACGCCGCGTTGCGCGACATTTTCCGCCTCTCGATCAGCCTGGCCGATGTCGAGGCGCTGCCGTTGTTCGCTTGAGCCTTACAGCGCGCGCACGAGGAAGATGATCAACACGGCACCGAGGATCGAGCCGATGAGCCCAGCTGGCTCGAACGGCCGCACGGACCTGCCTTTGCTGAACAGTCGGGGAATCGCGCCGCCTAGCAGCGAGCCGCCTATGCCGAGCAGGATCGTCGCGATCCAGTTCATGGGTATCTCGCCCGGATAGAAGTAGCGTGCCAACACGCCCACTATAAACCCGACAATGATCGTGCCGAAAATCTGACCCATGACGGTCCTCCCCATACCCTGCCGATAAGGCCGGGCTCCGCTGCCCTTATCTCTCGCCCGCACGCCCTTAGCAAGTTTGCAGCAGAGGCGCTTGAACCGGACGCCGCACGGGCCTATCCGCGCCTCAGCAAAGGGATATTGCCATGACCGTCACGATTAAGACCGCCGATCTCATCGAAAGCGTCGCCGACGCGCTCCAGTTCATCAGCTATTACCACCCGATGGATTATATCCGCGCGCTGGGCGTGGCCTATGAAGCTGAGCAGAGCCCGGCGGCCAAGGATGCGATTGCGCAGATCCTGACCAACAGCCGCATGTGCGCAGAGGGCCACCGCCCGATCTGCCAGGATACCGGCATCGTCAATATCTTCGTGAAGTGGGGCATGGATTGCCGCCTCGATGATACGAGCAAGTCGCTACAGGAAGTCGTCGATGAAGGCGTGCGCCGCGCTTATCTCCTCCCGGAGAACAAGCTGCGCGCATCGGTGTTGACCGACCCAGCGTTCACCCGCCGCAACACCAAGGACAACACCCCCTCCGTTCTGCATGTCGAGATGGTGCCCGGCCATCATGTGCATGTGGATGTGGCAGCCAAGGGCGGCGGCAGCGAGAATAAGTCCAAGTTCAAGATGATGAACCCGAGCGACAATATCGTCGATTGGGTGCTGGAGATGCTGCCACAGATGGGCGCAGGCTGGTGCCCGCCCGGCATGCTCGGCATCGGCATTGGCGGCACGGCGGAGCATTGCGTGCTGCTCGCCAAAAAGGCGCTGATGGAGCAGATCGACATGGCATCGCTCAAGGAGCGCGGCCCGCAAAATGATCTTGAAGCATTGCGCATCGAGATTTTCGACAAGGTGAATGCGCTCGGCATCGGCGCGCAGGGTCTTGGCGGCCTTGCGACCATCCTCGACGTGAAGATTCTCGACGCGCCTTGCCACGCCGCAGGCAAGCCGGTTGCGATGATCCCCAATTGCGCGGCCACGCGCCATGCGCATTTCTCGCTCGATGGCTCGGGCCCGGCCTATCTCGAAGCGCCCAAGCTGGACGAATGGCCCGATGTGGACTGGAAGCCGGACAAGGCCGCGATCCGCGTCGACCTCGACGCGCTCACGCCAGACGTCGTGCAGAGCTGGAAGCAGGGCGACCGGCTGCTGCTCAATGGCAAGATGCTCACGGGCCGCGACGCCGCGCACAAGCGCATCAAGGACATGCTGGCCAATGGCGAGCAGCTGCCCGTCGAGTTCAAGGGCCGCGTCATCTATTATGTTGGCCCGGTCGATCCGGTCGGCGAGGAAGTGGTCGGCCCCGCAGGCCCTACCACAGCCACCCGTATGGACAGCTTCACCCGCATGATGCTGGAACAGGGTCTGCTCGCCATGGTTGGCAAGGCCGAGCGGGGGCCGATGGCGGTCGATGCCATCCGCGATCACAAGAGCGCCTATCTCATGGCCGTGGGCGGCGCGGCCTATCTGGTCGCGCGCGCCATCAAGGGCAGCAAGGTCGTGGGCTTTGCGGACCTTGGCATGGAAGCGATTTACGAGTTTGAGGTGCAGGATTTCCCCGTCACCGTGGCAGTCGATAGCGAGGGGGCGAATGTCCACAAGCTGGCCCCAGCAATGTGGAAAGAGAAGATCGCAGCGGAAGGTCTGCTCGAAAAGGCATGATCGCGGCGCGCATGCCCGCATGATCACCTCGCCCATCTGGCTGCCCGCGACACTCATTGGCGGCATGCTCCAGGCGTGGCGCACGGCGGTGCAGCGTCAGGTGAGCAAGACGCTGTCCGTGAATGCAGCGGGACTGGTGCGCTATCTATATGGCCTCCCCTTCGCGCTCTGCATCACGGTCATCTATCATCAGCTGATCGCGCAGGGCGGCTGGGCAAGTTTTGGCTGGTCGGTGGTCGCGTTCAGCACCGCTGCCGGGCTTGCGCAGATCATCGCGACCAACCTGCTGCTCATGGCGTTTCAGCATCGCAATTTCATCGTCGGCACTGCTTATTCAAAAACGGAGGCGGCGCAGGGCGCGCTTCTTTCCCTGCTGTTGCTCGGCGAGCGATTGAGCCTGCTGGCATGGCTCGGCATCGGTGCTGGGATCGTCGGCGTGATGATCCTCTCCACAGGCGGCAAGCGCATGAGCGCCGGTGATTTCATCCGCGCGCTCGGGCAACCGGCGGCACGCTATGGCATCGCCTCGGGACTGTTTTTTGCCTTCACTGCTGTCGGCGTGCGGCTCGCGACGATCGAGGTTGGCACGAGCGATCCCATTTCCGCAGCGCTCACCGTCCTTTCGATCACGGTGGGGTTGCAGGTGCTGATGCAAGGCGCGTGGGTGATGATCCGCGAGCCCGAGCAGGTGCGCGCGGTCTTCTCCACTTGGCGCATCTCCGGGCAGGTCGGCCTGCTCTCATCGGTTGGCTCGGCCTGCTGGTTCACCGGCTTTGCCACCGCGCCGGTCGCGCTGGTGCGGATTGTTGGGCAAAGCGAAGTCATCTTCACGCTCAGCTTCGCGCATTTCTATCTGCGGGAGCGGTTGCGGCGCAGCGAGATTGCGGGGCTGCTGCTCGTCGTCACTGGCGTGGTGCTCGCGCTCGCCGGTGCCAACACATAAGCGCGCAAATCTGGCATATTTTTGCGCCTTCGGGATTGTGCGGTTGCACAATAGCGGATCGTGCCTGTAAGGTTCCCGCTCGCCTGATCCGACAAGCCTGACACTCTGAAAGGGCAGTCATTGCACCTTAAATCCGCAACATTGATCCTGTTCGGAGCCACGGGCGACCTTGCCCATCGGATGCTCTTTCCATCGCTTTACCATCTGTTTTGCGATGACCTGCTGCCTGAGCAATTCCACATATTGGCATCCGGTCGCACGGCGATGGATGACAGCGCTTTTGGTGAAACGGTCCGCGAGGCGCTGCAAACCTATGTTGCTGCGGAGCATATGGATGAGCAGCGGATCGCAGCGTTTCTGGCGATCATCGGCTATTGCGCCGTGGAAGCCGGCAATGATGCGCAGTTCAAGACGCTGGCAGAGCGGGCCAAGGCGCTGGGCGATGGGCCGATTGCGGTCTATCTCTCCACTCCGCCCTCCCTGTTCGCGCCCACGGCGCAGGGCCTCGCCAATGCGGGGCTGGTTGCGGAGAACACCCGCATCGCGATGGAAAAGCCCATCGGCAAGGATCTTGCGTCCTCCAAGCAGGTGAATGACGCCATCGGCGCGCTGTTTGCCGAGGACCAGATTTTCCGCGTCGACCATTATCTCGGCAAGGAGACGGTGCAGAACCTGATGGCGCTGCGCTTCGGCAACCGGCTGTTCGAGCCGCTCTGGAACAGCGGCGCGATCGACCATGTGCAGATCACCGTGGCGGAGACCGTCGGCCTTGAGGGCCGCGTATCCTATTATGATGGCGTCGGCGCGCTCAAGGATATGGTGCAGAACCATATGCTGCAGATCCTCTCCATCATTGCGATGGAGCCGCCCGCGCGCATGGATTCCACCTCCGTGCGTGACGAGAAGGTGAAGGCACTGCGCTCGCTCCGCCCGATGGACCCGGAAAGCGTGCGTACCCACAGCGTGCGCGGTCAATATCGCGATGGCGCGGTGAAGGGCAAGATCATCGCTGGCTATGCCGAAGAGCTGGGCAAGGAGAGCGACACCGAGACCTTCGTGGCGCTCAAGGCCCATATCGATAATTGGCGCTGGACCGGCGTGCCCTTCTATCTGCGCACCGGCAAATGCATGCCCAATCGCCAGTCGGAAATTCTCATCCAGTTCAAGCCGGTCACGCACAGCATCTTCGCGCGCAATGGCTATGATCGCGCCATGGAGCCCAATTCGCTTATCATCCGCCTGCAGCCGGAAGAGGCCATCCGCCTCAACATCATGGCCAAGCGCCCCGGCCTCGACCGCGATGGTGTGAAGCTGCAGGAAGTCGGGCTCGACGTGTCGCTCACCCACGCCTTTGCAGGCGCGCGGCGGCGCATCGCCTATGAGCGGCTGCTGCTCGATCTGCTGGAAGGCGATACGACGCTCTTCGTGCGCCGGGACGAAGTGGAAGCGCAATGGACATGGATCGATTCCATCAGCAACGGCTGGAAGGAAGGCGGCCAGAAGGTCGTGCATTATGCCGCCGGAACCTGGGGCCCATCGGCGGGTATTGCTTTGATCGAGCGCGACGGAGCTAGCTGGTATGACTGAACTGCACCCCACCATCGCCCGCGTGACCGATCGTGTGATCGAGCGCAGCGCGGCGAGCCGCAAGCGCTATCTCGATCTCATCGAGCGCGGGCGCGAGGCTGGCACCAATCGGGATAATCTCTCCTGCGGCAATCTGGCGCATGGCTTTGCGGCAAGTGGCGAGGACAAGCCCGTCATCCGCAGCGGCGCGGCGATGAACATCGGCATCGTGACCGCGTATAACGACATGCTCTCGGCCCATCAGCCCTATGGCCGCTACCCCGAGGCGATCAAGATCGCCGCGCGGGAAGTCGGCGCGACGGCGCAGGTTGCAGGCGGCGTCCCGGCCATGTGCGATGGCGTGACGCAGGGCTTGGCGGGCATGGAGCTCTCGCTCTTCTCGCGTGACACGATTGCGCTCTCGACCGCGATTGCGCTCAGCCATGCCATGTTCGAGGGCGGGCTGATGCTGGGCATTTGCGACAAGATCGTCCCCGGCCTGCTCATGGGCGCGCTTCGCTTTGGCCATTTGCCGACTATCTTCATACCCGCAGGCCCCATGCCTTCGGGTCTCGCGAACAAAGAGAAGGTGCGCATCCGCCAGCTTTATGCCGAGGGCAAGGTAGGGCGCGAAGAGCTGCTGGAGAGCGAGAGCGCCAGCTATCATGGCGCTGGCACCTGCACATTCTACGGCACGGCCAACACCAACCAGATGATGATGGAAGTGATGGGGCTGCACATGCCCGGCGCGGCCTTCATCAATCCCGGCACCAAGCTGCGTAGCGAATTGACGCGTGCCGCCGTGCATCGCGTGGCCTCCATCGGCTGGGATGGCGAAGATTATCGCCCGCTCGGCCATTGCGTGGATGAGAAAGCCATCGTCAACGCCGCCATCGGCCTGCTGGCGACCGGCGGCTCGACCAATCACGCCATCCATCTGCCCGCCATCGCGCGGGCGGCAGGCATCGTCATCGACTGGACCGACCTTGCCGATCTCTCCGGCGTCGTGCCGCTGCTGGCGCGCGTCTATCCCAACGGGTCGGATGATGTGAACCAGTTTCAGGCGGCAGGCGGCATGGCGTGGGTCATCACCGAACTGCTTGCCAATGGGCTGCTTCATCGGGACATCATGACCGTCGCGCGCGCGGACCTGACCGACTATGGCCGCACGCCCACGCTCAAAGATGAGGCGCTGATCTGGGATGAGATTCCCACCGCGCCGAGCGACGAGAATATCCTGCGCCCCGTCTCCAACCCCTTCCGCGCGGACGGCGGCATGACCTTGCTCGCAGGCAATCTTGGCCGCTGCATCATGAAGACCAGCGCCGTCGATCCATCGCGCCTCACCATCGAGGCGCCGTGCCGCGTGTTCGCTGATCAGGATGAGGTGATGACCGCCTTCAAGACCGGCGAGCTGGACCGCGACGTGGTGGTGGTCGTGCGCTTTCAGGGGCCGCGCGCCAATGGCATGCCCGAGCTGCACAAGCTTACCCCGCCGCTCGGCGTATTGCAGGACAAGGGCTTCAAGGTCGCGCTCGTCACCGATGGCCGCATGTCCGGCGCGAGCGGCAAGGTGCCCGCCGCGATCCATCTCTCGCCCGAGGCGCTGGGTGGCGGCCCCATCGGCAAGCTGCGCGATGGCGATGTGGTACGGGTCTGCGCAGTCGAGGGCAGCCTTGAGGCACTGGTGGATGCGGCTGAGTGGGAGGCGCGCCCGCAAGCCGTCGCTCCGCCACCGCCCTTCGACACGGGCCGCGAGCTTTTCGCGCTCTTCCGCCATAATAGCGACCTTGCCGAGGCAGGCGCATCTCCAATTCTCGCTGCGATGGATACTGAATTGTGATTGAATTGATTGCGGCAGATATTGGCGGAACGAACGCGCGGTTTGCGCGCGCCACGCTGGACGAGCGTGGCATCCCCACGCTTGGCACCGTGCGCAAATATAAGGTGTCGGATCATCCGAGCCTGCAGGCCTGCTGGCGCGCGTTCCTTGCCGAAGATGGTGGCCCAGCACCCGAGCGCGTCTCCATCGCCTTTGCCACGGCCATTGGCTGGGAAGTCATCAAGCTCACCAATTCAAGCTGGGTAATCCGCCCTGCCCAGCTTTGCGCCGAGCTGGACGTTGGCAAGGTGCGACTGGTCAATGATTTCGAGGCCGTCGCCCATGCCGTAGCACGCTTGCCGATGGATGAAATGCCGCTGCTTTTCGGGCCGGACGAGCCGCTGCCAGACGATGGATCGGTTACCATCGTTGGACCCGGCACAGGGCTGGGCGTGGCGATGATCGCGTTCGACGCGGGCGAACCGCACATCGTGGCGACTGAGGGCGGACATCTCGATTTCGCTCCCCTCGACGCGCTGGAAGGTCGCATTCTCGATCAGCTCCGCAAGGATCTTGTGCGTGTTTCAATCGAGCGGATCGTCTCCGGCCCTGGCCTCAACACCATCTACAAGGCGCTGGCGACAAACAGCCACGCACCGGTCACGCTGATGAACGACGCCGATCTATGGGCTGCCGCGCTCGATGGCAGCAATGCGCTTGCCCGATCGGCGCTGGAGCGGCTGTGCATGAGCTATGGCGCGGTCGCTGGCGATCTGGCGCTGGCTCATGGTCCGCATCATGTTGTGCTGGCCGGTGGTCTTACCCAGCGGATGCGCGATTTTCTGGTGAATGACAGCGCCTTCCACGATCGCTTCACTGCCAAGGGGCGTTATGAGGGGCTGATGCGCTCCATTCCCGTCCGCCTCGCAACCCATCCCGAAATTGGCCTGTATGGAGCTGCGGCCGCATGGCGAGAGAAGAAAGCATGAGCATGACTGTCGATGATGTAATGGCGCTCGCGCCGGTAATTCCGGTGCTGATCGTGGAGAATGTGGCCGATGCTGTAGCACTGGCGCAGGCGCTCGTCGCCGGTGGCCTGCCCGCGTTGGAAGTCACCATGCGCACACCCGCCGCGCTCGAAGTCATGCGCGAGATGGCGAGCGTGCCGGGCGCAGTCGTTGGCGCAGGCACCGTGCTCAACCCCAAGCAGCTCGATCAGGCGCTGGAAGCTGGCGCGCAGTTCATCGTGTCGCCCGGCCTCACGGAGCCGCTCGGCAAGGCCGCCATCGCCTCAGGCACCGCGCTGCTGCCGGGCATCGCCACCGCTGCCGATATCATGCGCGGGCTGGACCTTGGCCTCAATCGCTTCAAATTTTTCCCCGCCTCCACCAGCGGCGGATTGCCTGCGCTCAAGGCGCTGGCCGCGCCCTTTGGCGGCGTGCGCTTCTGCCCCACTGGCGGCATCAGCGCGGAGAGCGCGCCGGAATGGCTGGCCCAGCCCTTCGTCGGATGTGTCGGCGGTAGCTGGGTGGTGCCCAAAGGCCCGCTCGATCCCGCAGCAGTCGAGAAGCTCGCGCGCAAAGCAGCGGCCCTGTCCCGCTGATCGCGTGAGTCGTCAGTCGGTCGCGCCCCACAGGCTGCTCGCCAGCACATAACCGCGCCGACTATTCACTTCCAGCGCGCACCAGCCATCGGCGCAGCCCGAAAGCCGCCCGACGACGCCCGGCTCCAGCCGCAGCAGCAGCCGGGCGGCGTCGGATGGGCCATCGCGCATCTGGGCGATATCGCCCTTCACGATTGCGGTCGGCTCATCCTTGAGCAGGCGCACATGCAGCCAACCCTGCGTGCCATCCGGGTCTTCGACCTTGCGCCAATTGGTGTAGACCTCCAGCACCTTCACCGGCAGATCGCGCCGCTGATAAATCCAGCTTGCGGGATAATCCGTGCTGGGGCCAACGCGCATGCGCGCCTCGCCCTTGGCGAGCGATGCCCAATAGGGGACCGGCTTGCTCGTCTGAGCGGTCGCCTCATCAGCGCCCATGCCAAGACCCAGCACCACAGCAGCGAGCAGCGCAAAGCGCGATATCATGTCCGTCAATCTCCCACATGCCGCGCAAGCGACCATATTTGCGCGATAAGCCCGATTTGCTGGAGACGGAAGCGCTGATCAACATGCTGGCGCCGATCATTGCAATTGCCGCTTGACCTTGGCCGCCTCCCCGGAGCATTCGCCGGGCATGTCCAGGCGTCCCCGGCCCGCCCTGCCCCGCGTCATCGTCACGCGGCGCCTGCCTCAGGCAGTGGAAGCCCGCATGGCGGAGCTGTTCGACACGCGCTTCAACGCAGACGATCACCCGATGACCCGCGATGAGCTGGCCGCCGCGATGCAGGATTGCGACGTGCTGGTGCCCACCGTGACGGACGATCTGGACGCCGCGCTCCTCGCGCAGGCTGGCGAGCAGCTGCAACTCATCGCCAATTATGGCGCGGGCGTGAATCACATCGACCTCAAGGCCGCCCGCGCGCGGAACATCATCGTCACCAACACGCCCGGCGTGCTGACCGAGGATACCGCCGACATGACGATGGCGCTCATCGTCTCCGTGCCGCGCAGGCTGGCCGAGGGCGAGAAGCTGGTGCGCTCGGGGCAGTGGGCAGGCTGGAGCCCCAGCAATATGCTTGGCCACCGCATTGGCGGCAAAGCGCTTGGCATCATCGGCATGGGGCGGATTGGCCGGGCCGTGGCGCGGCGGGCGCGGGCCTTTGGCCTTTCGATCCACTACCACAACCGCAATCGCCTGCCCGATGTGGTCGAGGCGGAGCTGGACGCGACATGGCACCCCAATCTCGATGAGATGCTGGCGGCCATCGACATTCTCACCATCCACACACCGCGCAATGCGGAGAGTGAGGATATGATGGACCGCCGCCGCATCGCGCTGCTGCGGCCCCATGTCTATCTCATCAATGCCTCGCGTGGCGGCATTGTGGATGAAGAAGCGCTGGTGGAGGCGCTGGAGGCTGGTCGCCTAGCTGGCGCCGGGCTGGATGTATGGGAGTTCGAGCCCCGCATCGATCCGCGCCTGCTCGCCCTGCCCAATGTGGTAATGACGCCGCATATGGGATCAGCCACATTCGAGGGCCGCATCGCGACCGGCGAGCGGGTGATCGCCAGCATCCGCATGTGGGTGAGTGGTGATCGACCGCCGGATCAGATCCTTGAGGGCTGGGTTTGATCCTATAGGCCCAGATTAGTTCTTGTTTTGTTCTCGTTCGCCGATTATGAATCCCTCATCAGAAACGAGGGTGCGACGATGGGCAATTATGTGACATTGGGTGCAAATGACGTCGAAAAGGCCCACGCCTTTTACGACGCTGTTCTGGCCAAGATCGATTGGGCCAGCCATATGAGCTTTCCAGGCTGGCGCGCCTATTCCGAGCGTGGCAGCGGCGAAGGCATGGTGTTGTGGGTATGCAAGCCCTTTAATGGTGAGCGTGCCTCGGTCGGTAACGGCTCGATGGTCGGCTTTACCGTATCGACCCCTGCGCTTGTGGACGCCTTCTACGCGGCTGCGATGGAACATGGCGCGACGGACGAAGGCGCGCCCGGCCATCGGCCACAATATGGCGAAAACTGGTATGCAGCCTATGTGCGGGATCCGACCGGCAATAAGCTCGCGGTTGTTTGCAACAGCTGAGCGTTCGGAAAGCCGCTGCTATGCTGGCGGTTGAGCGAGCGCCAGCGTTGACTCAACCGCACTGCGATAAGCTTCCTGCCGGGCTTCGCTCCAATAAGCTAAAGTGCTCAACGGAATCTCCACACCGCTCACGGCGCAGATGACGAAGCGACCGGGGCGGATGACCTGATAGTCAGCCGCCCGGTATCGCAATTGGGCAAGGCCCGGGAGATCTGGTGCGCGCATCATATCCTCAATCTCCGGTCAGGATGCGGTCGACGAGTTGCTTCACCGTCGGCACGAACCCGTTCGAGTAAAAGGGATCCTGCCGGAAACGGAACGCGCTATGGCCCGCAAACAGCAGGTTGCGATCAATATCGCCGCCATGCACGGCTTCCTGTAGCGCCTTCTGGATGCAGAAGCTGCGCGGATCGGCCAGCCGTCCGGTGGAGAAATCATCATGATCCTTCCAGGCCGAGAAGCTGCAATGTGAGAGGCAGCCCATGCAATCGGCCTGATCCTTGCGGATTTCGGCACGCTCGGGATCGCTCACGAACACCAGCGTATTGTCCGGCGTTTTCAGCGCGCTCTCAAAGCCCTGCAACACCCATTCGCGTGCGCGCAAAAGGTCATTGCGCGTTACCCAGAAGTTGCGGCCCTTCACGCCGACATCTAGTTGGAACTGATGATCCCCCGCCTGCTCCAGCGAGAAAGCGATCTGGCGCTCCGAGCGCGCCTCAAGATTGCGGATGAAGGGATTGCGGATCGCCGAGGAATAAAAGCCGGTTGGCGAGAAGCGATGCAGGAGGATGTCGCCCTCATTCAGGGTCGTAAGCTTGTTCTTCCAATCCTGCGGGATCGGGCTTTCCTGCGTGAGCAAAGGCCGCGTGCCGAACTGAAAGGCAATCGCGCCCAGCTCGGGATTGTCGATCCAGTCGCTCCAGTCGCGCAGATACCAGACGCCGCCTGCCATCACGATCGGCACTTCATCGCTGATGCCGCCCTCGCGCATGGTGTCGCGCAGCGCTTTCACGCGGGGATAGGGGTCTTCCGGCTTGGTCGGGTCTTCGGCATTGGAAAGGCCGTTATGGCCGCCCGCCAGCCAGGGATCTTCATAAACCACCGCCGCGAGCCACTCTGCGGCTTTGTGATAGGCGCGCTTCCACAGCGCGCGGAATGCACGGCCGGAGCTGACGATCGGCAAATAGCTCACATTATGCTGCGCGGCGATTTCGCTGAGCTTATAGGGCATGCCTGCGCCGCAGGTGACGCCCGCGACCATGCCCTTGGTGCGCTCCAACACGCCTTGCAGCACGCGCTGCGCACCGCCCATTTCCCAGAGGACATTGATGTTGATCGCGCCCTTGCCGCCCGAAATCTCGTGGGCCTGCCGCACCTGCTGCACGCCACCCTCGATGGCGTAGGCAACAAGCTCCTCATGGCGCAGCTGACGCGTGCGACCGTGGTAGAGCTGGGGAATGAGGTTGCCGTCACCGTCGTAGCTGTCCGCATTCACTGCCGAAACGGTGCCTATTCCACCAGCGGCGGCCCAGGCTCCGGAACTCATGTGATTCGAGACCGCGACACCCTTGCCGCCCTCGACGATTGGCCACACCTCGCGACCGCCATAGACGATCGGCTTCAAGCCCTTGAACAAGCGATACTCCTCAGCGCCCCTTCACGCGGCCAGAATGACCAGCGCCGGGCGCCCTTAACAGCCTTTTGTGCAAACTAGGTACTGAAATGCCACAATTCCAGAACGAATGCCAGATATGTCGGGTCAGGCGATGGCGGCTAGCCTTAAGCCCCTCCTCTTTAGAGGAGGGGTTGGGGTGGTGTTGAGACATCGGCGGAAGGGTTGGTGCGTGTCGGCCGGGGCGCCCACCACCCCCGGCCCGTCCTCTTTAGGGGATCGTTGCAAAAAGCGTTTTGACCTGATTCATTGGCTGTTGCGGGAGGTA